>JAKBCO010000284.1 GCA_021807785.1 Pseudomonadota bacterium | reverse complement strand
CGCGCGCGAGTGGCGAAATGGTAACCGCAGGGGTCTCAAAAACCCCCGGGGGAAACTCCTTGCCGGTTCGAGTCCGGCCTCGCGCACCACTCACCCCCGCCGGAACAGCGCCGCCAGGTCCCCCGCCCCGAAGGTGAGAACCGTCGGCCGGCCGTGGCTGCACGTGGCCGCGCGCGGGGTCGCCTCCATCCGCCGCAGCAGCGCATCCATCTCCTCCGCGCGCAGCCGCCGCCCGGCGCGGATCGAGCCATGGCAGGCCAGCCGCGCCACCGCCGCGTCCAGCCGCGCGCGCAGGCTTGCCGCCGGCGTCGGGCCGCTGCCCTCGGCGTCCCACTCCGCCAGCTCCTCGGCGAGATCGCGGAGCAGCGGCGCCGGGTCGGGCGCGCCCAGCAGCGCCGGCAGGGCGCGCGCCAGCACCGTGCCGGGGCCGAAATCCTCGAGCTCCAGGCCCAGCCGCGCCAGTTCCGGCGCATGGGCGAGCAGCCGCGCCGCCGCCGCCGGACCGAGCGTCACCACCGCCGGCACCAGCAGCGCCTGGGCGCGCACGCCGCCCTCCAGCAGCTGCGCCGCCAGCGCCTCATGCGTCAGCCGCTCATGGGCGGCGTGCTGATCGACCAGCACCAGCGCCCCGTCGGCGGCCACGGCGACGATGTAGGTGTCGGCCACCTGGCCGATCGGCGCGCCCAACGGGTGGGCGGCGCGCGGCGCCGGTGCCGGGGTGGGGGCCACCTGCGGCGGGGCGGGAAACGGCAGCGCGGCCTCGGCCAGGCCCCCCAGGCGACTGCCCTCTGGGCGGCTTCCGCCGGGCAGCGGCACGGAACCCCAGCCGGAACGCGCCGGCGGGCGGAACCCCAGCGGCGGGCGCGCCGCCGGCACCGCGACCCCGGCCGCCCCGGCCAGCGCCCGGCCGATGGCGCCGATCACCAGCCCGCGCACCGCGCCGGGATCGCGGAAGCGGAGTTCGGCCTTGGCCGGATGGACGTTCACGTCCACCGCCTCCGGCGGCAGTTCCAGCCACAGCGCCGCCACCGGGTGGCGCCCGGCGGCGATCACCGCGCGGAACGCGATCCGCAGCGCGGTCTTCAGCACCGGGTCGGCGACCGGCCGGCCGTTCACCGTGATCGCCTGCGTCGCCGCGGTGGCGCGGGTGACCGAAGGCGAGGCGACGAAGCCTTCCAGCCGCAGCGCGTCGCGGCTTTCCGCCAGCCCGATCAGCGCCGCGGCGGCATCGGCGCCCAGCAGTGCCGCCGCCCGCGCCGCCCGGTCCTGCGCCGGCAGGTCGAAGCCCACCCTTCCGTCGGTTTCGAAGCGGAAGGCGACGCCGGGCGCGGCCAGCGCCAGCCGGCGCAGGATCGCCTCGGCGTGCTCGGCCTCCACCCGCGGGGATTTCAGGAAGGCGCGCCGCGCCGGGGTGGCGAAGAAGAGGTCGCGGACCTCGGCCCTTGTGCCGCGCGGCCCGGCGGCCGGGGCCGGGGCGGAGACCGCGCCGCCCTCGACGGTGAGGGTCCAGGCCTCGGGCGCCTCGGCGGGGCGGGAGGTGAGCCGGAGCCGCGCCGCGGCGCCGATCGAGGGCAGCGCCTCGCCGCGGAACCCGAGGCTGGCGATGCGCACCAGGTCGTCGTCGGGCAGCTTGGAGGTGGCGTGGCGCTGCACCGCAAGCGCCAGCGCGGCGGCGTCCATGCCGACGCCGTCATCGGTCACCTCGATGCGCGCGATGCCGCCGCCTTCGAGCGTCACCGAGATGCGGCGCGCGCCGGCGTCCAGCGCGTTCTCCACCAGTTCCTTCACCGCCGCCGCCGGGCGCTCGATCACCTCGCCGGCGGCGATGCGGTTGACCAGCGAGTCCGGCAGGATGCGGAGCGCGGGCATCAGGCCTCGCCGCGCAGGGCCCGGAAGCGCGCGATCAGGGAAGCGGCGGCGGGATCGGGGATGCCGGCGACGGCACCGCCGGGGCTGAGCGCCGGTTCCAGCCCGCCGGCCAGTTCCTTGCCGAGCTCGACCCCCCATTGGTCGAAGCTGTCGATCCCCCACAGCCAGCCCTGGACCGCGACCTTGTGCTCGTAGAGGGCGATCAGCCGGCCGAGGCTGAAGGCGTCCAGCCGGCGGAACAGGATGAAGGCGGAGGGGCGGTCGCCGGGGCAGACGAGGTGCGGAGCGAGACGGTCGATCTCCGCGGGCGGGGTGCCGCGGGCGGCGAGGGACGCGCGCGCCGCCGCCGCGCTGCGCCCATGGGCGAGCGCGCTCGCCTGGGCGATGGCGTGGGCGGCGAGCGCGCGATGCGCCGCCGGGCGGTCGTGGTCGGCCTCGGCGGCGAGGATGAAATCGACCGGAATCACCGCCGGCCCCTGATGGACCAGCTGCATGAAACTGTGCTGGGCGGAGGTGCCCGGCTCGCCGAAGATCACCGGCTGGGTGGGCCAGGCGACCGGCGCGCCGTCGAGGCCGACGCGCTTGCCGTTGCTCTCCATCTCGACCTGCTGGAGATGCGCGGGCAGCCGGCGCAGCCGTTCGTCATAGGCGAGCACCGAGCGGGTCGGGCGGTGCTCGGCGTTGATGTGCCAGATGCCGGCCAGCGCCAGCATGACCGGCAGGTTGGCGGCGAAGGGGGCGTCGCGGAAATGGCAATCCATCGCCCAGGCGCCGTCCAGCAGCGCCTGGAATGCAGGCCAGCCGGCGGCCAGCGCGATCACCAGCCCGACCGGCGACCAGAGCGAATAGCGCCCGCCGACCCAGTCGCGGAAGCCGAAGACGCGCTCGGGGGGGATGCCGAAGGCGGCGACCGCGGGAAGGTTGGTCGAGAGGGCGACGAAATGCGCGCCCACCGCCGATTCGCCGAGCGCCGCGGCGATCCAGGCGCGGGCGGCGGCGGCGTTGGCGGCGGTCTCCTCGGTGGTGAAGGATTTCGAGGCGATCAGGAACAGGGTGCGCGCCGGATCGCAGCCGGCGAGCGCGGCGGCGAGCGCGGTGGCGTCCATGTTGGCGACGAAGCTTGCGGCGAGCGGTGCGTCGGCGCGGGCCATGGTCAGCGCCTCGGTGACCACGCGCGGGCCGAGATCGGAGCCGCCGATGCCGAGATTGACCACCCGGGTGAAGGGCAGGCCGGTGGCGCCGCGGAGTTCGCCGGCGTGGACGCGGACCACGAAGTCGCGCATCCGGGCGCGCTCGGCGGCGGCGAGGGCGGCGGCGTCCTCCGGGCCGTTCCGGTGCCAGGCGGGAAGGACGGTGCCGTCGGGCGCGCGCAGCGCCATGTGCATCGCCGCGCGGCGTTCGGTGACGTTGACCGGGGCGCCGGCGAACAGCCGGGCGCGGAAATCGTCGAGGCCGGCGGTGGTGGCGAGCCCGAGCAGGGCGTCGAGGGCGGCCTCGTCGATGGCGGTGCGGGTGAGGTCGAGGCTGAGATCGTCGAGCGTCAGGGTCAGCCGGGCACAGCGGCGCGCATCGGCGAGCAGCGGCGCGATCCGCCCGGCCCCGGGGCGGGCGGCGAGGACGGCGAGCGGGGCGAAGCGATCGGGAGGGGGCATGGGGGAAGTATAGGGGATTCGGGGCTGGGCGCCGACTCTGCGGGCGGTTCGGGCTGTGTCGGGGTGGGGTGGTTCGCACGGCGGGCACCGAGGACCACGAAGCGGCGCGGAGCAAGGCGGGGGCGCCGCGCGTGTCCGGGGTGCCGAAGCGGGTGATCGGGCTGGCGGCGGTGGTGCATCGCGCGGCGGGCCGCGAGGATGGTTTCATGGATCGGCAACCGCTTCTGGAGAGCATGGCGGTTGCCCCCTTGCGTCGGCGCGGGAAGGACGGGCGGCGGCGATCG
>JAKBCO010000283.1 GCA_021807785.1 Pseudomonadota bacterium | reverse complement strand
CGGCGGGGCGACGGTCGCGGCGGCGCTGGACGCCCTGTTCGCCGACCGCCCCGGGCTGCGCGGCTATCTCCTCGACGACCAGGGCGCCCTGCGACGCCATGTGGCGATCTATGTGAACGGCGCGCCGGTGGCCGACCGCGCCGGCCTGTCCGACCCGGTGCGCCCCGCCGACGAAATCCATGTCTTCCAGGCCCTGACCGGGGGGTGAGCGCATGACCGACCGCCTGCATGTCGGCACCCGCAAGGGCTGGTTCGAACTCCGCCGCGGCGCCGCCGGCTGGGACATCGCCGAGACCGCCTTCCTCGGCGATCCGGTCTCGGCGGTGCTGGCGCTTCCGGACGGCGCCGATCTCGCCGCCCTCGAGCTCGGCCATTTCGGCGCCAAGCTCTGGAAACGCCCGCCGGGCGGCGCCTGGCGGGAGGTCGCCGCCCCCGCCTTCCCGCCGAAGCCGGCGGAGGCCGCCGACGACCCGCACCCCTGGAGCCTGGGCAAGATCTGGACCCTGGAACCGGGCGGCGTGCCCGGCCGCGTCTGGGCCGGCACCATGCCGGGCGGCCTCTTCCGGTCCGATGACGGCGGCGAGACCTGGGCGCTGAACGCCCCGCTCTGGTTCATGCCGGACCGCCGCCGTTGGCAGGGCGTGGCCGGCGGGGAGCAGCCGGGGCTGCATTCGGTGCTGGTGGACCCGCGCGATCCGGCCGATCTGCGCATCGGCGTCTCCACCGCCGGGGTCTGGGCGAGCGCCGATACCGGGGCCACCTGGCGCCTCATCAACCGCGGCATGTACGCCGAATACCTGCCGCCGGAATTGCGTGAGGACCCGATCTCGCAGGATGTCCACCGCCTCGCGCGCTGCGCGGCGCGGCCGGAGGTGATCTGGTGCCAGCACCACAATGCCGCCTTCCGGTCGGTCGATGGCGGGGCGAACTGGACCGAGCTCGCCCTCCGCCCCGCCAAATTCGGCTTCGCGGTCGCCGCGCATCCGGCCGACCCGCTGACCGCCTGGTTCGTCCCGGCGGTGAAGGATGAGCGGCGGATCCCGGTGGACGCGCAGCTGGTGGTGGCGCGCACCCGCGATGGCGGCGCGAGCTTCGAGGTGCTGCGCCGCGGCCTGCCGCAGCGCCATGCCTATGACCTGGTCTGGCGCCACGCGCTGGCGGTGGATGCGGGCGGGGACTGCCTGGCGCTGGGCTCGACCAGCGGCGGGCTGTGGCTGTCCGAGGATGGCGGGGACAGCTGGACCGCGCCCGAGGCGCGGCTGCCGCCGATCGCCGCGCTGCGCTTCGCCGATTGATCCGGCCGGCTGGTCTGCGCGCCGGGTGGGCGGGCGGCGGCGCGCGAAGCATGATCTGATACCGGCCGGCGTTGACCCATGCTTCGTGGGTCAACATCAAGGCCGGCTGGTATCAGTTCGTCAGCACCACCGAGGTCGGCGCGGCGGCGGCGGTGGCGTTGCTCGAAGCCGCGGGCGCCGGGCAGGTCACGCTGTACTGCGCGTCGTTGTAGTCCTTGTCATCGACCGATCCGCCCATGTCGTTCCAGAAATAATAGATCGTCTGCCCCGGCAGCTGCTGGCAGTTCAAGGTCGCGTTGGCGGGCAGCGAGGACGAACAGATGCCGGCGGTTTCCGCCGGGTTCGGATCGGAGCTGCTCGCCGCCACGACTTCCAGCGAGCAATTCGCAGGCTCGGTCGGGTACGCGCTCTTGCTCGGCGGCGACAGCTGCGAATAGATCCAGTTGGTATGACCCTGCTGGCTGCCGTACTGGTTCGGCCCGTAGCCCTCGATGCCGCCGGTCACGTTCTTGAGCGCGAAGCCGATGCTCTGCCCGGCGGTGATGGTGATGCTGGGCAGCGATGTCGGCTGCGGGCCGTCGTTGGTGAACAGCTCGTGCATCTCCGTGCTGGCGGGCAGGCTGCCATCGGACGGCACCACGTACCAGTAGATGGTGTTCGCATCCCACGCGCTGGACTTCCAGTTGCCCAGCGAGGCGGAGATGGAGACCTCGGGGTTGAGCGCGCGGGCCGACACCGATGTCGAGACGGACGGGGTGACCAGCGACATCACCGTGGTCGGCACCGCCGCTGATGCGGTGACCGCGACCGTATAGCCGGTGGTGGCGCCGGCGGAATTGGTCTGGGTTGCCGGTGTGGCATTGAAGGTGATCCCGTCATTGGCGGGCAGGTCGGCCTCGGCCTGGGTCATGTAGTTGGTGGCGGCGGTGACCGCGGCGCTGGACTGCCCGGAGGAGGAATACACCGCCGCCCCCGCCAGCGCCGCCGAATCCGCCGCGTTCTGCAGCGCGATCCGGAATGCGGTGACGCGGGAAAGGTCGATGGCGATGCCGACCGACAGCAGCATCGGCACCATGCCGAGCGCGGTCAGCAGGGCCACGCCGGCGCGGCGATCGGTCCGAAGCGGATAGGTGGCGAGCACGGCAACCTCCGGGCGATGGCGATCAGTTGTAGGTCACGGTGGTGTTGGCGCGCGGACGCGCATAGGCGATGGCGGTCAGGTCGAAGGTGGCCGGCAGCACCAGCGCCAGCGGGTTGTGGAAGGTGTAGCTGGCCTGCACCACGATGGTGCTGTCCCCGGCCGTCGGCACGGTGGCCGCGGCCAGGCCGGCGGCGTTGCTGATGGCGCCGCCGTTGCCGCAGCTGGTATCGTTCCAGTCGGTCGCCGGGGTGCCGTTGCTGTTGGTCACGCTGGCAACGCTGAGTTGCAGGGTGGTGGTGGCGAAGGGCGCCATCTCGTCGCCGGCGCCGGTGCAGAAATCGGCGATGGTGGAGGGGGTGACGGCGGATTGCGCGGCGATCAGCTGCGCCATCGACTGCGCCGCCTGCGCGAGATCGGTGCGCGCGCGGATGACGAGGCAGAGGCCGATCGCCCCGGTGGACAGCGCGATCAGGACCGGCGCGACCAGGGCGAATTCCAGCGCCGCGATACCACGGCGCGCGCGGCGAAGGCGATGCAGCGGGGACATCAATAGACCTCGTTCTGGAAGGCGAGGGTGGAGACCAGCAGCGGCCCGAACGCGGCCTGCAACAGACTGCCCACCAGCGGGATCGACAGATTCGGCTGATAGCCGACCTGCACCACCACATCCGCCCCCGGTCCGCCGGGGGAGAAGCCGGTGGTCTGCATCGCCCCGCTCGATGTGGTGGCAACCGCGGTGGACAGCGCGGCGAAGCTGCCGGCCGACTGGACGTTCACCTGCACCGCGCCGCATCCGACCAGCGCCGACAAATCGTCGCAGACCGCGGTGGTGAACAGGCTCTGCCCGTTGCTGGCCTGCTGCACCTGGCCGGTGCGGATCAGCCGGGCCGCATTCGCGGTGGCCGCGTCCAGCGCCGCCTGGCCGAACAGCAGCAGGCCGGATTCCATCACCAGCAGCATCAGCAGCAGCAGGGTCGGCGCGACCAGGGCGAATTCCAGCGCCGTCACCGCGCGCCGCGCGCCGCGGAATCGAGACAGATCGAGACGTTCCAAAAACGCGACCATGACCGGATAATGTCACGGTGCCGTTGAATTGTCAATGGAAATCAATGTATTATTAACCGGCCCGCCGGTTGCAGACCGGTTACGATCGGACGGGTGAATCCCCTGGTTCGGGATTCGGTCTCAGCTCTGGTGACGTTCGGGCGCTTCCCGCGCCGGCGTCTCGCCGATCCCGGCCCCCGCCAGCCAGCCCGCCGCCCGCTCGGCCCGCGCCAGCGCCGTGTCCAGCGCCGCCATGGTGGCCGAGAGATCCTCGGACTCATCGCTCCGCCAGGCGCGCAGGGTCCACAGCCAGACCGCCACCAGCCC
>JAKBCO010000049.1 GCA_021807785.1 Pseudomonadota bacterium | reverse complement strand
CTGCGCCGATCACGCGGCGGCGGAGCCTCGGGGCGTTCCCCGGAGATCTCGGCGATCACCGTCGCCGCCGCGTCCGGATCCCCGGCAAGCCGAGCCAGGAAGCGCGCTGTCTCCGGCATCATGCGCCGCAAATACAGCACCGACAGCGCCGGCACCGCGCCGAACGCCAGCACGATCCGCCAGCGAAGATCGGGCGACACGCCGATCCCGATCAGCAGCAGCGACATCAGCGCCGCGCCCAGCGCGCCCGCCTGCCACATCACTCCGAAACCCAGGGCGATCTTCTTGCCGCGGTCCCGCCGGTTGGCGTGCTCGGCCATGATGGTCGGCGAAAGCACATAATCAGCGCCGATGCCGATCCCCAGCACGAAGCGGATGCCGATCAGCGCCCACAGGCTGGGCGCGAAGACCTGGGCGAACGAGGCGACGGCCATCAGCAGCACGTCATAGCCATAGAATTTCTTGCGCCCGCGCTGCGCCAGCGGCCCGAAGATCAGCGCTCCCACCGCGGCGCCGACCAGCGCCGAGCCGGCCAGGGCACCGCTTTCCAGCCCCGTGAGTCGGCTCACCCCGAAACTCGCGAGCACCAGCGGCAGCACGATGCCGATGGAGGCGAGGTCGTAGCCGTCGGTGAACACGCCCATGCCGGTGGTGAACAAGGTCAGCCAGTGGAAGCGCTTGAAGCGCTGCTCATCCAGCGCGGCGAAACTCTCGGTGGCCATCCCCGGTCTCCTGTCTGTCCCGAATAGGCGGGGGGTAGCCGGTGGGCATGGCAGGACGGTTGCGGGGCGATGACGCTTCGGTGAATCCGCTTACGCCGCCCACGCCACCTCGGGGCGACGGCGCAGCACCAGTTTCTCCGCCGACCGGCCGAAGAAATGATAGCCCGAGCCGCCTTCGGCCAGGCAATCGAGGAACCGCTCCGGATCGGTCACCCGGATGCCGCCCAGAATATCCGCCCCGCGCGCCAGCAGCACATCCGGCAGCAGGCCGACGGTGGGCCCGACCACCACCACGCGGGCGTCCGGGCGCGCCAGCCCCAGCAGCCCGGCCAGCGTATCGTTGAGCAGGGTGGTGCCGGTGATCAGCACCACATCGGCACCGGGCAGGACCGCAGCGGCGTCGTTGGCCGGGCGGAAATGCGCGAGCTCCTCCGGCTGCAGCGTCGCCTTGTCCTGTTCCAGCACCGTCCAGTCCTGGCCGGCGGCCTTCAGCGCCTTCAGGAACGGCACGAAGGCGCCGACCACCACCACCCGCTCCCCGGGGCGGATCCGCGCCGCGTCATAGGCATCCACCCCGGGTTCCAGGGTCACCGCCGGACTCGGCCGCCGGCCCCAGGCGGCGGCCGCCAGGGCGTTCATCGCCGCCACCCCCACGGCCCGGCGAATCGGGTCCGGCGCGTCCAGCTGCCGCAGCAAGTCGCCGGCCGGCCGCCCGGCGAGCTTGCCTGGCAACGGCATCGAAGCGGCCGAGGAGGGGCAGCAGACCGCCTCCCGCAATTCACGGAGCGGGGTCGCGGCGGCGCCGGTGGCACCGTCCGAGAGCATCACTCCGGTGAAGAACAAGCCCACCACCGCCCGCGAGACGGTCAGCCCGGCGAGCTCTGGACCCAGGATGGCGTGAAGTAGGTCGGTGGTTTCTGCGAGCAGCGCGGGTCGCGGCATGTCCGAGGCCTCCTTGGTCCGGGGCGATCATTGCCCCGGACCAAATTGGACCCGAAAATGCCGCTTCGCAACCCCGCGTTCACTTCCCCTTGGGCATCCGGAAGTAGCGGAACGGGAAGGAATTATCGGCCGGCTGCACCACATGGTAGCCGTCCCGCACGCCCCAGACGATCACCTGCTGATGCAGCGGGATCACCGGGATGTCGTGTTGGATGATGAGCGCCGCCTGATCGATTTCGGCATCGCGCTTCGCCTGGTTGGTCTGCGAGCCGATAGCGGCGATCAGCGCGTCGAGCTTCGGGTTGGAATAGCCGCCGACATTCACCGCCCCGCGTTCGCCGTTGCGGGTGCCGAGCAGGGTGTAGAGCACGTTCTCGGCGTCATAGGTGGAAGGCGTCCAGCCCAGCAGGTAGAAATCGGTATCGTATTTCGGCGGCAGGATCTTGGCGAAAAACTTGGCCTTGGTCTGCGCGTCCAGGTTCACCTTCACCCCGATCCGCCCCAGCATCGAGGCAACCGCGGTGCAGATCTGCGCGTCCATTACGTAGCGGTCGTCGGGGCAATCCATGCCGATGGTGAAGCCCTTGGGGTAGCCCGCCGCGGCCATCAGCTTCTTCGCCTCGGCCAGGTTCGGCGCCGGACGGTGATCCAGCTTCGGATTGTAGCCGTTCACCCCTGGCCCCCACATCAGCCAAGTGGGGTGGGCCTGACCCAGCATCACCCGCTTGGCGATCAGGTTCTCGTCGATCGCCAGCGCGAACGCCTTGCGCACCCGCAGATCCTGCAACGGGTTCTTGCCCTTGATATTGCTGGTCAGCAGCTGCGGGCGGGAGACGTCGAGGCCGAGATAGATGGTCCGCAGCTCGGGATGCTCGATCACCTTCACCCCCGGCGCATGGGCGACCCGGGCCAGGTCCTGCGGCGGGACCGAATAGATCATGTCCTCCTCGCCCGACAGCAGGGCCGCGACGCGGGTGGAATCGTTCTTGATGACGTCGAACTCCACCCGCTGCGGCGCCTGTGGCGAGAGCTTGCCCCACCAGGCCTTGTTGGCGACCAGGATCGTCTTCGCGCCGGGCTGGCGGGAGACAACCTTGTAGGGCCCGGTGCCCATCGCGTGCAGCACCGCGTAGTTGGTGCCGCTGCCCAGCACCACCGGCACCGTGGCGTCGTGCTTCTCGCACCACGCCTTGCTCATGATGAGAAGGTTGGTCTGCTCCTGCGGGAAGATCGGGTCGGGCGTCTTGGTGATGAACTCGACGGTCAGCGGCCCCTCCGCCTTTACCGTCTTCACCATGCCCATCACGTTGCGCATGGCCGAGGTCTTGGCCAGCATCCGATGCACCGAGAACACCACGTCGGCCGAGGTGAAGGGCGTGCCGTCCTGCCATTTTACCCCGGGACGCAGATGGAACCGCCAGATTGTCGGGCTGACCTGGCGCCATTTCACGGCGAGACCGGGGATCAGCTTCAGGTCCTGGTCGCGCTGGACCAGCGGCTCGTAGACATTGGCCAGGAACGAGAGCTGCACCGTCTCTTGCAGCATGTCCGGGTCCATCGTGGTCACGTCGCCATCGTTAGCCCAGCGGAACGTGGCGGTCCGGGCCGATGCCGGGGTGGACAGGGCCGGCGCGGCCAAGGCCCCGACCAGCAGGCCCGCAAGGGCCAGACGAGCAAGCTTCATCGCGCAAATACCCCCTGTTGATTCGCGGTGGCGATGGCGCACCTTGCGCCCGTTGCCGGATCGGGCACAAGACGGCCGGCGTGACGGAAAGGCGGACGGCGGCGGTGAAAATCTCCGAAACGGTTCTGGGCGTGATCGACGTGCAACCGGACTTCCTGCCGGGCGGCCCTCTCGCCGTGCCGGAGGGTGACAAAGTCCTCGCGCCGGTCAACCATCTGCTCGGACTCGGCTTCGCCGCCGCCTTCGCCACCCAGGACTGGCACCCGCCCGGCCATGCCTCCTTCGCCTCCGCCCATCCGGGCCGGGCGCCGTTCGAGACCATCCCCATGCCCTACGGCCCCCAGGTCTTGTGGCCCGACCATTGCGTCGCCGGCACCCCGGGTGCGGCGCTGGCGCCGGGGCTGGATCAGCGCCGGCTGCGCGCCATCATCCGCAAGGGGATGGACAAGGAGATCGACAGCTACTCGGCCTTCTTCGAGAACGACCGCCACACCGCCACCGGCCTTGCCGGCTATCTGGCGACGATCGGGGCGCGCGGGCTGGCGCTGTGCGGGCTGGCGCTCGATTACTGCGTCGCCTGGTCGGCCGAGGATGCCGCCCGCCTCGGGTTTTCCGTCACCATCATCGCGGATGCCTGCCGCGCAATCGCCCTGCCGGGGCCGGACGGCGACACCCTGAGTGCGGCGCGTGCCCGGCTGGCGGCGGCCGGGGTACGCTTCGCCACCGTCGCGGCATTGACCGCATGAGCCGCTATCTGGTCACCGGTGGGGCCGGGTTCATCGGTTCGCACCTGGTCGAATCGCTGCTCGCCGAGGGCCATGCCGCGCGGGTGCTGGACGATTTCTCCACCGGCCGGCGGGAGAATCTGCCGCCGGCGGCCGAGCTGATCCTGGGCGATGTCGCGGACCCGGCAACCACCTCCGCCGCCATGGCCGGAATGGACGGGTGCTTTCATCTGGCCGCCATCGCCTCGGTGGCCCGCGCGGCCGAGGATTGGCCGGGCACGCATCGGGTCAATCTGGGCGGCACCGTCGCGGTGCTGGACGCGGCCCGGGCGAGGCGCGTGCCGGTGGTCTTTGCCTCCTCGGCGGCGGTCTATGGGGACTGCGCCGACCGGCCGCTGACCGAGGCCGCCCCCACGCACCCGCTCTCGGCCTACGGTGCCGACAAGCTCGGCTCCGAGCTCCACGCCGCGGTCGCAACTGGCGTGTTCGGCGTGCCCACGGTTGGGTTGCGCTTCTTCAACGTGTTCGGGCCGCGCCAGGACCCGGCCTCGCCCTATTCCGGGGTGATCTCGGTATTCGCCGGCCGGCTGCGCGCGGGGGCGCCGCTGGTGCTGCACGGCGACGGCGAGCAGACACGGGATTTCGTCTTCGTGGCCGACGTGGTGGCGGCGCTGCTTGCGGCGATGGCATGGCGCGGGGGCACGGCGGCGGTTTTCAACGTCTGTTCCGGCCGAGCCACGTCGATCCGCGAACTCGCCGCCACGCTGGCCGCCATCGCCGGCCTGCCGCCGCGCCTGACCGAAGGCTCGCCGCGCCCCGGAGACATCCGCCACTCGCTCGGCAGCCCGGAGGCATCCCGCGCGGCCCTCGGCCTTGGCCCGCCGATTCCGCTCGCCGAGGGCCTCGCGGCGGTGTGGGCCTGGCTTGGCCGGCCGTGACCCTGCACGAGCTGCTGGCGGCGCTGGTGGTGCCGCCGCCCAATCTGCCGCTGGTCGGGCTCGCGGGATATGCGCTGCGCGGGCGCTGGCGGCGGGTCGGGCGGGCCCTCACCGCGGCGTCGCTCGCGGCAATGGCGCTGCTGTCGCTGCCGATGGTGGCGCTGGCACTGCTGCTGCCGCTGGAACACGGCCTTCCGCTCCGTCCCGACCCGGCGCATCCGCCGCGGGCGATCGTGATCCTGAGCGCCGAGGTGTTGCATCCGCGCGGCCCACGCGGGACCGAGGCGCTGGGCCCGATGACCCTCAGCCGGATGCGCGCCGGCGCCCGGCTGGCCCGGCAGACGGGGCTGCCGGTGCTGGTCGCCGGCGGGCGGTTGGGCGGGCGTCGGGTCGTGCCGATCGCCGCGCGCATGGCCGCCAGCCTGAAGCGGGATTTCGGCGTTCCCGTCCGCTGGATCGAGGCGCGCTCGAAAACCACTTGGCAGAACGCGGAATTCAGCGCCGCCATCCTGCGCCGGGCCGGGATCGGCTCGGTCTATGTCGTCACCGACGCCTGGCACGAGAAGCGCGCGATCCTGGCGTTCCATCATTTCGGTATCCGGGTGACCGCGGCCCCGGTGGTGCTGGATGCGTATTCGTGGGGCTGGCTCCCCTCGGCCCTGGCCTGGCGGCAGAGCTATTTCGCTTTCCACGAATATATCGGCCGGCTCTGGTACGCCTGGCTCGCCTGGCGGGCGGGTCCCATCGCGGCGTCGAACAAGGCGGCGTAGGCGGCAAACATGGTCTCCTGGTCGTAGCTGCGCGCGGCCTCGGCGCGGTTGGCCGCACCCAGCGCGGCGCGGCGGGCGGGGTCGGCGGCCAGCGCCAGCATCGCCCCGGCCAGCGCCTGGGCATCCTTCGCCACCACATAGGGGGCATTCTCGGCCGCCAGCATCCGCCGCACGTCGCCCACATCGGTGGCCACGACCGGCAGGGACGCCGCCATCGCCTCGATCACCGACAGCGGCATCTGCTCGGTGTCCGACGACAGGGCGAACATGTCGAAGCCGCGATACCAGCCGGCCGGGGCGGGAGCGTGACCGGGAAAAATTACCCGATCGACCAGCCCGAGCGCCGCGGCATGGCCCTTGAGGCGCGTCACCTCCGCCCCGTCGCCAACGATGACCAGCAGCGCCGGCAGCCGCTCCTGCACCACCCGGAACGCATCGAGCAGGCGGATCAGATTCTTCTCCACCCGCAGCGCGGCGACGGTGCCGATCACCAGCGTCCCGGGCGCCCGCTCCGGCAGCGGCGGCGGCGGCGCTGCGGCGTACGGAGCGAGATCAATCCCGTTCGGGATATAATGAACCCGCGAGGAAGGGAGCCGCCAGATGGTGGTGGCGATGTCGAACAGGGTGCGCGAAGGCACCACCACCCGGCTCCAGCGCAGCACCAGCCGGCGGGCCAGCACGCGGCGCGGCAGCTGGGCGGTCTGTTCCTCCGGGCCGAATCCGTCCTCGATATGCAGATGTGGCACCAAGCGCGGCAGGTCGGCCATCGCCCATTCGATGGAGCCCCAGTTGTTGGTGACCAGCAGATTCGGCCGCCAAGCTCGCAGCGCGGCACGGTAGCGGGCTCGGTTGGCGAGGGTGGCTCGCTTCGCGGTGTCGATCGGCGGGAAATCGCAGCCGGCCTTGGCGGTCAGCAGATCGCGCGCGGCGGTGTTGCCGTCCATCGCCACGATGCGGTGGCGGTAGCGTTCCGGGAAGCGGTTGGCCAGCGCGGCGAAGCGCCGCTGCGGTCCGCCCACCGCAAACGTCGCGAACACCGAACAGACCGCCGCGCCGCCCGGTTCAGCCGACATGCGGAGCGATCGCCTGGGCATGAAAGACCACTGGATCCGCCACCGGCATCCAGCCCAGATCGCGCTTCGCGTCCGCGCAGTCGAACCGCGCCGCCATCCCGCGCGAGCGCAGATCGCGCAGCGAGGGCCAGGGCGGGCGCCGTCCGCCGGCGCGCTTGACCGCCCATTTGCCCAACTCCACCAGCCACAGCCGCTCCGGCGATTGCGGATGGAACCGCAGCGGCCGGCGCAGCGCGCGGGCGAGATCGGCGATGTAGTCGCGCGCGCAGGGCCGCACGTCGCCGGCGAGGTTGTAGCAACGCCCCTCGATCCCCGGCGCGGCGGCGGCGGCCAGGATGGCGGTGGCGACGTCGCCGGCCAGCACGAACGGCAGCGGATTGCGCCCGTTGTTCCAACCGATGCAGTGCTGGTCGTTGTTGAACTGCCCGATGCCGGAATGGAACGGCGAGGTGCCCTCGCCCACCACCACGCCGGGGCGCAGGATCACCAAAGCCAGGTGCTCGGCTTCGTGCAGCGCCAGCAGGGCCCGGTCGGCCTCGGCCTTGGCGCGGGCGTAGTCGCCGCGCTCCTCGGCCCGCGAGTCGGGCAAGGTGGCGCCGGTGACGGGCGGCGCGTCGGGGCCAAGATAGAGCGCGGCGATGGAGCTGACATGGATCAGCCGTCGCGTGCCGGCCGCGAGGCAGGCGCGGGCGACGGTCTCCGCCCCGCCTACCATCGCGGCGCGGATGGCGGCGTAATCCGCCCCGCCGCCGCCATGGGCGAGATTGACCACCACGGGCACCCCGGCGATCGCGGCGGCGACCGCCGCACCGTCACGAATGTCGCCGCGCAGGAGCCGCACCCGCGGATCGTGGAACGGTGCTGGCAGCCCGCCGATGCCGCGCGCCATCACCACCACCCGCAGTCCGGCGCCGAGGCAGGCGCGCAGCAAATGGGCGCCGATGAACCCGGTGCCGCCGAGCAGGGCGATATCGGCCGGTCCCGGATCCGGCGTCGCCGGCGGGGGTGCCGCCGCGACGCGCGGCGCCAGCGCGGCGAGCGCCTCGCACAGCGACACCAGCCGGGCGCCGAATGCGCCGTCCAGCACCGGGCGGCTGCCTTGATCCACCGCCCGATGGAATGCCCGCACACTGCCGGTCATGCTGGCCTGGAACGGATCGCCCGGCCCGCCGAGGCGCAGCAGCCCCCGCGAATAAGCGGTGAGGTTGGCGGCGCTGTCGCCCAGCATCCGCCCGGCCATGCGCGCGCCCGCGAGCGGCGCGTCAACCGCGTCCATCCAGCGCGAGCGGCGGATCGCATAGGCCCGGTTGGCCAGCATGTCGGCCACCGCCACCCCGTCGTCGCAGACCGCCCGCAACTGCCAGACCGGGAACGCCTGGCCCACCGCGAAGCGCAGAGTGGCGGGCAGGCCGGAGGCGTCCAGCAGCGCGGTCAGCGTCGGAAACAGCGCCTGACCGGGGCCGATCTCCAGCGCCGGGCCGAAGTTGGCCGCGGCCACCTCCACCCCCCCGGTCAGCGCCAGGAGCTGCGACAGCGGATGCACCGCCTGTTCAAGCAGCAGATTGACCGGCCGGCGGAACATCCAATGGCCGAACTGCCGCCCGGCCAGTTGCCGCAGCCCGACATTGTAGAGCACATCGATCGACCGCGGCGGCCCGAGCCGGCCGGCTTCGAGCCAGCCACGCAGGCGGACGAAGGCCGGATGGTGGACGAAGTTCTGGTTGACGCCGAGCGGGATCGCGCCGGCGGCGGCGACCAGACCGGCCGCCGCCGCCGCGTCCGCGGCCAGCGGCTTTTCCACCAGCACCGGCTTGCCCGCACGCAGCAGGGTTTCGGTGATTTCGGCATGGCGGTCGGGCGGGACCAGCACATGGGCGCGGTCGAACGCCGCGGCCGCCAGCGCCGCTTCCACGGAAGTGAACACCGCGGCCCCGATGTCGCGGGCCAGCGCGTCGGCAAGGGCAGGGACAGGGTCGATCACCGCCGCCAACCGCACGCCCGACGTCTGCCGCAACGCCCTGGCATGGGCGCGCGCGATGAAGCCGGCGCCGACCAGCGCCACCCGGGCCGGCGCGCTCATCGGCGGGTGGTGCTCAGCCCGGCCAGAGCCGCACGCAGCCCGCGCTGCGCGCGCAGATAGGCGGTGACCGCGCGGACGGCACGGCCAGTGCCGTCGCGGCCCTGCCCGGTCGGATCGGGGTCGGGGGTGACTGCCATCAGCACCGGCGAGCTGGCGCCGCCCAGCAAGCTGGCGATCCCCTGACGCAGCCGCATCCTGAGGCCGATCTCGGCCGGGTTGCCGCCCATCCAAAGCAGGAAGGCGGTGGTATGGTCGGGCTTGGTGGTTTCATACACGTGCCAGCGCAGCCCATGGGCGCGAATCCAGCCCTGCACCACGCCTTCGGCCCCGACCCGCCCTGAGATATGCCGCTCGGCCACCAGGATCGGCCCGGGGTCGCTGCGCGGGGAGAACCGGTCCAGCAGCACCCGCACCGTCTGCCCGCCGCAGTCGAGCCGTGCCTGGGCGATCTGCGACGCCCCGGCGAGGCCGCGCAGCCGGGCCGGCGGCGGGCCGGCATCGGGCAGTACCCGGCAGCCGGCGGCGGGTACCGACAGCTGTCCCGCGACCAGCTCCGCCGCGGCAGCGCGATGCAGCGCGAAGGAGAGCAGCGGGCCCAGAGCCGCCAGCGCCGCGACCGCCAGCGCCGCCGCGAGCCCACGTGTAAGCCCAGCCGGCGCCGCCGGCCGGGCGCGGTCCGGATGGCGAGTCCAGCCGCCCAGATCCTCGCGGAACGGCAGACCCAGCAGCACCAGCAGCAGGATCACGATCGAGAAGAACAGCCAGCCATAGAGCACGTGATCCGTCGCCGCCGCTTGCGCGCTGCCCAGCACGTAGCCCAGCGTCACGATGCCGAGCGCGCGGATGCCGTTGGCGATCACCGGCACGAACAGCGAGATCAGGATGAACACCGCCCGTCGCTTGGGCGAACGATACATCATCAGCGCATAGAGGCAGGCGAAGGCGATGGCGGCGATCAGGAAGCGCAGCCCGGCGCAAGCCTGGGCGATGTAGAACATGCCCCCCGGAATCTGGATGGTGTTCGCATCGATATAGTTTGGGATACCGAACAAATTGAGTCCGGCGCCGACGAACCAAGTGGTGAAGCTTTGCAGCTGTGGGGTGATGAAGGCGCCGAAAGGCACCAGAAAATAGAGATAGAGCAGAGGCCCCAGCAGCAGTCGGTAGACCTCGATCCCGAGTACGCCCAGGAACAGCACCTGCAGCATGGTCATGGCGGCGAGCTGCCGGCCTTCCATGATGCCCAGCCGGTCGGCCAGCAACCATACCAGCGCGAGCGGCAGCACCAGCAGCGCCGCCTGCGGGATCGGCTTGGTCACCGCGCCGGCCAGCCGCGCCCGCCGGTCCCAGAGCAGCCAGAAGGTGATGGGAAGGATCAGGAAGCCGTGGTTGTAGGCGGTGGATTGCATCCACACCCGCACCGCCGCCTCCGCCTCCGGGTAGAACAGCGCCGCCCAGGCAGCGATCCCCAGCGCCAGCGCCGGCCAAGCCGGACGCAGCCCGGCGAGTGCTGCCGGGCGGCGCGGCTGGGTGAAGGTGGTTTCGGCATCCATGGCCCTTGTCCCTGCGAGCTACCCGAGCCCGCGCACGATCGGCGGGCCGAGCAGATTGGCCACCGGTAGCGGCAGGCGCTTCCAGGCGGCGATGAACAGACGGTATCTCGGATTGAGTGGGTTGAGCTCCGGCGGCCGGGCGCCGGGGGCGAGCTGGAAGCGGTAATGCAGCGGCGTCGGCGCGAAGCCCCAGTTGCGCTTGAACGCATGCGCGCCGGTGCCTTCCTTGCTGCGGCCGAAATCGAACAGGCGCGCGCCACGGGCGGCCGCGCGGCGCATCACTTCCCAGTACATGAAATCATTGCCGGCACGGGCGCGCGCCCGCGCGGTGCCGCCGCCGTAATAGGGCAGGACCTCGTCACGGAAATGGAAGTTCAGGACCGCGGCGATCGGCAGCTCACCGTCCAGCACCGTCAGCACCTCGGCGTCGGCGCCGAAGACATCGAGCAGCAGGCGAAAATACCGGCGCGGGAAGACCGGGGTGCCCAGATTGCGCACGCTTTCGGCATAGATCCGGTGCAGCCGATCGGCGTCGCGGTCCACCACCGAGCGCAAGCCGCGCTCGATCCCCTTGCGCACCATCGCCCGCTGCTTGCGTGGGATGGCTTTCAGGTTGGCGTCGTCGTCGGGCAGGATGGAGCGCCGGAAGGTGACGTAGATGCCGCCGCCGGGCACGAAGCCGGCGGCACCCAGGGCTTGCGCCAGATCGCCCGTTGGCGGATCGCGGAAGCGCAGCTCGGCCGACGCCGCTCCGGTCTGCCCGCGCACCCGCCCGGCATGGGCGAGCAGGGCCGCGGCCGATTCGCCATCCGTCGCCAGCGGCCCGCCATGGACGCAGAACGGCGCCGAGATCAGCGCGTTGCCGAACAGCGCGGTGCGCACCTGGCCGATCGGCAGCACGCCGGTAATGGCGCCGTCGCGCTCGGCGAAGGCATAGGCGGTGGGATGGCGGAAGGCGCGGGTGATGACGTCGCGCCAGCCGGCGCGATGGAAGAAGGTGCCGTCCGGGTGGGCGGCGACGAACCGGTCCCATGCCGGAGCCGCGGCCTCGGTCAGCGGGTGGACGGCCAGGCTCACGCCGCGTGCTCCGGGGCGCGCGCGGCGCGGGCGGGGGTCAGGATGGGGGCGAAGACGCGGTCCATGCGGTCCCAGGCGAAATCCGCCAGCAGCCGGTCCAGCCGCCCGCTCATGCGGTGCAGGTTGGTGTAGTGGCGGAAGCGGGATTTCCACCCGGCGCCGGCGATGCGCGGCTGGTCGGGATCGACCTCCCACGGGTGGAAATAGAAGATGCCGGGGCGCGCTTCCGCCTGGTTCACCCGGCGTAGCGCGAAACGAAAGCAGCTGTAGGGCATCAGCCGGAAATACCCGCCGCCGGAACAGGGCAGGTTGCGCCCCGCCGCGCGCAGGGTGGTCATCGGTATTTCCCACAGGCCGGAGGCGTCAGGGCGGTACGGCACGCGCGGCGCGTGCGGGTTGCCGTAAAGGTCGTGGCGGATCGGGTTGACCGAGGAAGAATAGGCATAGCCCGCCGCCGCCAGCACCGCGAACGCCCACGGGTTGCGCGGGCCGATGGAGAAGGTCGCAGCACGATAGCCACGCACCGCCACCCCGCCGAGATCCTCGAGCAGCGCGCGGGTGCGGCTGACATCGGCCTGGAACCCTGCCGGGTCTTGGGTGTCCGCGCGGGTGTGGTCCCAGCCATGGCTGGCCAGTTCGTGACCCTCGGCGACGATGCGCCGGATCAGCGCTGGCTGGCGCCGCGCGACCCATCCGAGGGTGAAGAAGGTGGCCCGAATGCCGGCCCCGGCGAACTGGTCCAGCACCCGGTTGGTGTTGTCGGCGACGCGGGCGGGGAACGCGTCCCAGCGGTCGCGCGGCACGCAGCCGGCGAAGGACTGGACCTGGAAGTAATCCTCCACGTCCACAGTCATGGCGTTGAGCGGACGATCGGTCACGGCTGCGGCGCTGCCCGCGCACGCGGCCGATCCTCGGGCGCGTCGGCCAAGCTGTCGAGCAGATCGACCACCCGGCGCAGCAGCTGGTCCTGCCGGCCCAGCCGGTCCTCGATCGCGCTCAGGCGACGATCGACCGGTTCCGCCCCGGACCGGGCGGGGGAGGCGCCGGCGGTGGGGGCGCCGGCGCCGAGATCCTGCTCTAACTCCGCCGCGGTCGCTTCCACCATCGCGGCGGTGATGCTGTGGGTCTCGTCGAGGGCGGCGAACAGCAGCAGCCGGCCGCACAGCGTGTTCACGCGGCGCGGGATGCCGCGGGTGGCGGCGAACACCCGGGCGAAGGCATCGTCGTGCCAATGCGGGTCATCGGCCCAGTCCACCAGCCGTAGCCGATGCTCGATATACTGACGGGTTTCAGCCTCCGACAGCGGGCCGAGATGGTAGGAGGCCAGCACCCGCTGGCGCAGCTGTTCGAGCTCGGATCTCGCCAGCAGCGGGCGGAACTGCGGCTGGCCGAGCAGGATGGTCTGCACTGAGGCCCTGCCGTCCACCGTGATATTGGACAGCATCCGCAGTTCCTCGAGGGTGGCGACCGAGAGATTCTGCGCCTCGTCGATCACCAGCAGGCAGCGCCGTCCGGCCTGACGCTGGGCTCGGACCATCGCCTCGAACCGGCGGAGCAGGGTGGCCTTGTCGGCGCCGGCATCGTCGATTCCGAAGCTGGTGACCGCGAGCCGCAACAGATCGTCGCCCGAGACCAAGGTGGTGACCACCCGGCCCACTGCGTAGCTGGCCCGGTCAAGCCGGGTCCAGAGATGCTCGACCAGGGTGGTCTTGCCGGCGCCCACTTCGCCGGTGATGACGATGAAGCCTTCCTCCTGCGACAGCCCATAGACCAGATGCGAAATGGCGCGGCTGTGGCCGGCGCTGCCGAAGAAGAACCGGCTGTCGGGGGTCAGCTGGAACGGGATGCCGGTCAGGTGGAAGAAGGTTTCGTACACGAGGATTTCTCAGAACCGTTCGGTGACGCCGACGAGCACGATGTTATCATAGATCGAGAACCCTGCCACCGACGAGTTGCGGCGGAAGAACTGGTAGCTGGCGGAAAGACTGGCGCGCGACGTGAGCGCGTAGCCGAACTGGGCGGCGAGGCTGAACAGGGTGCTGTTGCCGGTCAGGCCCGGAACCTGGGTGACGCCGTAGGAGACGTTGGTGGAGAGATTGGCCCGGGTGCTCAGCGCCCGGGTCCAGCTGAAGGTGCCGATGGTGTCGGCCTGGGAGAACCCGCCCGCCGACAGCGGCGTGCTGTCGGTGCGGCTGAGGTTCAGCGCCAGCGTGTCACGGTTGAGCAGGGTGGTGAGCGTGGCTTCTAGCGTGGTGGTCAGGCTGACCGAGTTCTCCACCACCAGTGCCGCGTTGCCGACAGCGATGGGCTGGCCGGTGATCGGGTTCACCAGCACGCCGTTGGCGTTGACCCCCGCCGCACCCACCGCGGCCGCCACCTGCTGGAGATAGGTGGTGATCTGCCGCGAGTAGCTGATGGTGGCGGTGGTGCGGCTGGTGAGCGCATAGGACCCCGCCACGTTGAACCCGTCGGTGCCGTAGGAATGGCCGTAGCTGAAGGTCAGGTTGCTGTGCGGCCCGGGGGTGGCGGTGAAACCCACCTGCCAGGTCATGTCATGCACCGGCGGCGCGGTGGTGCCGCCATAGCTGATGTCCTCGTAACCAAGGGCGACAAACACTTGCAGCTGGCGCGACAGGGCGTAGCCAACCTGGTCCTGCACCGTGTCGCGCCGGGCGTTGCCGAGCGTGGTGGTGCCGGTGGCGCGATAGGCCTCCACGGAGACGGTATTCTGCACCCGTCCCAGCACCGGGCCGGACTGGAAGCTGCCGAGCAGATCGGCCGAGTTCTGCTCCCCCGAGCCGCCGGCATAGGTCGCACTGATGGAGGTATTCGCCAGGGTCAGCCCCAGATTGGCGGTGCCGAGCGTGCCAAAGGTATGCGTGATGCGGGGGGTAATCGATTCGCCGAACACCTGCGTGGTGGTCTGCCGAGCGAAGCCCCCGGTGCCGGTGGCGTAGCCGTAGCCCCCCAGCGCCGCGCCCTGTCCGCCGGCACCGATAAACCCGCCGTTGATCGGCTCCACCGAGGCGTAGGCGCGGGCGTCGATGAAGATGCTGCGCGGCACCACCACCAGGCTCGCCACTCCGGCCAGCTGCTGGGAGATGGTGTTCTCCGAGGTTGTGCGTGCGTAATATTCGAAACTGGGGTTGTATTGCAGGGTGAGATCGAGCCGCGGCGTGTTGGCGGCGAGCGCGATCCCGGGGGTCAGGACCGTGATCAGGTCCCAGCGACGATTCTGCTCGGTCTGGAAAATGTTGTCGTTGAACTCCTCCTGCAGGCCGAGGGTGGGCATGATCGTGAAGCCGGGCACCGGCAGTCCGCCTTCCACCAGCGGCAGGAAGGTCTGGTAGCGGTAATCCGGCGGCGTCAGGGTGCCGGGGGCGGCAGCCGCGCCGGCATCCGGGAACGGGGTGCCGAAGGCACCGCCGGCGCCAGCGGTATCGGGGGTGAAGGCGCGCGCCGGTCGGGCGGCAAGCACGGCCAGCAGCCCGCAGCCCAGTATGGCGGCGGCGCGGCGGGCTCGGCGCGCGGCGGGACCCATCGCGGCGATCCGCCGCTCAGGAGGCGTAGGAGTAGGAATAGGCGCCGAAGCTGTGCGACGTGGACATCTGCACCTTGTTGAGCAGCAAGGTGATGGTGGGGCAGGTCTGGATCAGGTCGAGCGAGGCTTCCACCTCGTCGCGCTGGGTGCGTTCGGCTTCCACCACGAAGATGATCTGCCCGACCATCGGCGCCAGCGCGGCCGGATCCGACGTGGACAGGCAAGGCGCCACGTCCAGCACGATGAAAATGTCGGGGAAGCGGCGGCCCATCCCCTGGATCACCCGCATCATGCCGTTGGAGGCGAACACGTCGCCCCGATGTCCGCGTTGATGGCCGACCGGCAGGAAGCTAAGGGAGGGGATGGCCGAGGAGAACACGCAGTCGGTCAGGTCCAGATCCGGCTTGGCGGCGAGTTCAAGCAGCCCGGGAAAGTCCCCCAGCCCGAGCTGATCGGTGAGCGAACCGTGCTTGGCGTCGGCGTCGATCAGCAGCACCTGATGATCGCCGCGCCTGGCGATCGAGGTGGCGAGGTTGAGCGCGCTAAACGTCTTGCCCTCGTTCGGCCGCGCCGAGGTGACCATCAGCAGGTTGCTGAGGCCGGGATCGGCACCGCTGCCGAAGGCGGCGCGCAGCAGCTGGTTCTGGATCAGCCGGAATTCCTCGGCGATGCGGGTGCGCCCGGCACCCCCCTCGGCCACGCCGGCCGCGATCAGCCGCGGCATGTCGATCCGATGCGTCGGATCGACCGGCTCCATTCGGACCGGTGGCGGGGTGGGCGAGATCCCCGACAGCGGCGGTGGCGACCGATCGGGCGTGCCGCGCGGGGCGGCGCCCAGCGGGGTCGCGCCTTCCTGGATCAGCCGCGCGGCGGCGCGTTCGGCCAGATGCGGCTTGTCGGGACCGGACATCAGAACACCGTGGTGCTACGAAGAATGCGGATGACGAGCCCGCCATACATCACCAGCAGCACCGACAGCGCCGCCCCCACCGGCAGGTAGATCCGCAAGGACTGGCGAATGGTGCGCGACCCGAGCATGGAGATGCCGCCCAGCACAGGCAGGCCGAGCTGACGCAGATCCTCCACTCCGAAGAACGAGCGGTCGAGCTGTGCCAGCAGCAGCGGCACGACCAGCGCCGCCGCCAGCCCAGCCAGCAGCACCCCGCTCACCAGCAGCAGCCGGTTCGGCGCCACCGGCAGCCGCGGCAGTACCGGCGGGTCGATCACCTGGATCTGCACCTTGTTGGCCTGGGTATCGGCGGCCTCGGCGATGTTGGCGGATTGCAGTCGGTCCAGCAGCTCGTCGTAATCCTTGCGCAGCACCGCGGCGTTGCGGTTCATGCTGTCATAGTCGGTGACGAGATTCGGCTCCTGGGTCTGCAGATGGGTGAG
>JAKBCO010000282.1 GCA_021807785.1 Pseudomonadota bacterium | reverse complement strand
CCGGGGAGGCGCTCTATCGCGCCTGTGGGTGGTGCTGGGTGGGGGTGATCCCGGGCCATGCGCTGCGGACGGACGGGACGCCGGCGGCGACCAGCGTGTTCTACAAGGTGGTGGGGTGAGGCGGGGTATGCTCGCGCACCCATTCCCGCAGCGCGCGGTTGATCCGGGTCTGATAGGCGCCGCCGCCGGCCTTGAAATGGGCGATCAGATCGGCATCCAGGCGGATGGTAATGGCCTGCTTGCGCGGCCGGTACAGCCCTCCGCGAACGGCATCCGACCAGTCGGGAATTTCGGGGATGTCGGTGGTGTCGATCGCCTCGTCCGGCAGCGCGGCGAGGCGGGTCAGGCGAGCCTGTTGCTCAGGGGTGATCGGCATAGGCGGTGCGCTCCCGTCGGGTGGCCTTGCGGGCGCCGATGATGCGGATGCGGCCGGCATCCTCGGGATCGGGAGACGTGTGCCACACCACCAGGACCGCGATCCCCCCGGCGGTGCCGATGGCATGCCAGCGTTCCTCCCCCTGCTCGTGGCGGTCGAAGCGGATCAGATGCAGCGGGTCGTCCCAGACCAGCGTGGCGTCCTCGAAGGCGACGCCGTGCTTGGCCAAGTTGCGCCGGGCCTTTTCCAGATCCCATTCGAAGCGGGGCACGGGTGAGCCGGTGTGTGCGTATGACTATGTAAGCACATTCATGCGCCCGTGCAAGCCCTACCCCGCCGCCGGCACCCCTGCCCGCGCCAACGCCTCCGCCTGCCGCGCCGCCAGCGCCGCTTCCTCGAACCCTTCCACCAGATCGCGGAACAGCCGGAACCAGTTGAGCTCCGCGCGCAGCCGCACGAACACCCCGCCGAGCCCGATCGCCGAGCGATCCATCAGCACGAACTCCCGCGGCGGCTTCACGCCGCCGGTGCGTTGCAGCCCGGCATGGACCCGCTCGGCCACCTCGCGGCCGAATTGCGGATCGTAGCTCTCCTGGATCGGCCGCACCCGGTCCTGGGTCAGCGGCTCGTACAGGAACCGTGCCCATTCGTTCAGCACCGCCATCTTCTCGTCGGACAGATCGCTGAAGCCCCAGGTCGCATAGGCCCGGTGCGCCTTCGCATGGTCGCCGTCGCGCACCGCCTCGAACAGATCGATCACGCCGCGCACGAAGCGCGGGGCGAACACCCGGATGGCGCCGAAATCCAGCAGGTTCACCGACCCGTCGGGGCGGACCTGATAGTTCCCGAGATGCGGGTCGCCATGGATCACCCCGTAGCGGTAGAACGGCACGTACCAGGCCCGGAACAAGGCCGAGGCGACGGCGTTGCGCTCGGCGGCCGGCGGGTCCTCCGCCAGCCGCTGCATCAGCGGCCTTCCCTCCAGCCAGGTCATGGTCAGCAGCCGCTTCGTGCAATACCCCTCGATCGGCACCGGCACATGCACATCCGGCTGGTCGGCCAGCATGATGCCGTAGAGCCGCATCTGCGCCGCCTCGCGGGTGTAATCGAGCTCCTCGCGCAGGCGCGCCGTCAGCTCCTTGTAGATTTCCTCGTGCTGGATGGCGTTGTCCATGCGGTGATAGACCGCCATCGCCAGTTTCAGCTGGCGCAGATCGGCTTCCACCGTGCTCGCCATGTCGGGATATTGCAGCTTGCAGGCCACCTCGGTGCCGTCGGGCAGCACCGCGCGATGGACCTGGCCCAGGCTGGCGGCGGCGGAGGCCTCGCGCGAGAAGGACGCGAATTTCCGTTCCCAGTCCGGTCCGAGCTCGGCGGCCATGCGCCGGCGGACGAAGTTCCAGCCCATCGCCGGCGCGTTGGCCTGAAGCTGGGCGAGTTCCTCGGCATACTCGGCCGGCAGCGCGTCCGGCACCGTGGACAGGAACTGCGCCACCTTCATCAGCGGCCCCTTGAGCCCGCCCAGGATGGTGCGCAGATCCTCGGCATGCGCCGCGCGATCGGTGCGGATGCCGAACACCTTGGCGCCGGCCACGCGCGCGGCGATCCCGCCCACCGCGCCCGAGGTGCGGGCGAGGCGCCGGATCTCGCCAAACAGCGAGGTACTGTCCTCGTCGGCCATCAGCCCATCGCCTCGAGCTCGTCGATGAAGCCGGCGATCACGTCGAGCCCCAGCTTCCAGAACGCGGGCTGCGAGGCATCGAGGCCGAACGGGGCCAGCAGCTCCTTGTGCCGCCTGGTTCCGCCGGCGCGCAGCAGATCGAGGTATTTCGCCGCGAACCCGGGATGCCCGGCGCGGAAGACCGAATAGAGCGCATTCACCAGGCAATCCCCGAAGGCATAGGCATAGACATAGAAGGGCGAGTGGATGAAATGCGGCACATAGGCCCAGAACACGTCGTATTCGGGCGCGAGTTCGATCGCCGGGCCCAGGCTCTCGGTCTGCACGCCGCGCCAGATCTCGCCGATCCGCTCCGGCAGCAATTCGCCGTTGCGGCGTTCCTCGTGCACCAGCGTCTCGAAGCGGTAGAACGCGATCTGGCGCACCACCGTGTTCAGCATGTCCTCCACCTTGGCCGCCAGCATGATGCGCCGCCGGCGCGGGTCGGTCTCGTGGTCGAGCAGCGCGCGGAAGGTCAGCATCTCGCCGAAGACGCTCGCGGTCTCGGCGAGCGTCAGCGGGGTGGCCGAGCGCAGATAGCCCTGCGCCTGCCCGGCCAGGACCTGATGCACGCCGTGGCCGAGCTCATGGGCGAGCGTCATCACGTCGCGGGTGCGGCCGTGATAGTTGAGCAGCAGATAGGGATGCGCCGAGGGCACCGTGGGATGGGCGAAGGCACCGCCGGCCTTGCCCGGTTGCAGGCCGGCATCGATCCAGGGGTGGTCGAAGAAGCGCTGCCCGACCACGGCGAGCTCCGGGCTGAACGCGCCATAGGCGGCCAGCACCCGCGCGCGCGCCTCGGTCCAGGGGATTTCGCGGTCGTCATCCTCCGGCAGCGGGGCATTGCGGTCCCAGTGCTGCAATTTCGGCAAGCCGAGCCAGCGCGCCTTCATCGCGTAGTAGCGATGCGCCAGCCGCGGATAATCGGCGCGCACCGCATCGACCAGCGCCGTCACCACCGCGTCCTCCACCATGTTGGCGCGGTTGCGTGACGAACCGGGCGCGGGGTAGTGGCGCCAGCCATCGATGATCGCCTTGTCCTTGGCGAGCGTGTTGGTGATCAGGGCGAACAGCTTCACCCGCTCGGCGAAGGCGCCGGCGATGGCGTGGCCGGCTTCCTCCCGCGCCGCGCGGTCGCGGTCCGAGAGCTTGTTGAGCGCGGCGGTGACGGTGAGCGTCTCGCCCCCCACGCCGATGCGCATCCCGGCCATGGTCTCGTCGAACAGGCGCGACCAGGCGGCGTGGCCGGTCACTTCCTTCTCGTGCAGCAGCTTCTCGATCTCGTCGGAGAGCTGGTGCGGGCGGAAGACCCGCAGGTCATCGAGCCAGCTGCGCCACGGGGCCAGCGCCGGGTCGCGCAGCCGATCCGCCACCGCCGCATCGTCGAGGCGGTTGAGTTCGAGCGTGAAGAACAGCAGGTCGCTGCTGATGGTGGTCACCCGCTCGGTCACGTCCTGGTAGAAGCGGGCGGCGGCGGCATCGGTCTGATCGGCGGCGAAACGCAGCTGGGCGTAGGAGGCGAGGCGGCCGAGGATCTCCTCGATCGCCTCATACTCGGCGATCGCCGCGGCCAGCGCCGCGCCGGACAGGCTGGACAGCCGGCCGGCGAAACCGGCGGCGAACGCCGCCGCGCGGGTGGCGGCATCGGTGAAGTCGGCGTTCACCCGCGGGTGATCGGGGGCCGGGTAGAGATCGGCGAGATCCCAGGCCGGCAACGCGGCGGCGGCGGTGGCGGCATCGTCCGGGGCCTGGGTTCGCATCGCGTGATGATCCTGGGGCTGCTATGACCG
>JAKBCO010000281.1 GCA_021807785.1 Pseudomonadota bacterium | reverse complement strand
GCGGTGGCGGAGGGGGTGGCGGGGGAAGGCTGAGCCGCCGGCCTGGCGCGCGGGCCTCGCGCGCCGGCGGGGGCGCTTGGCGGACCCGACACGATTCGAACGTGCGACCTTCGCCTTCGGAGGGCGACGCTCTATCCAGCTGAGCTACGGGTCCGTCGCCCTGCTACTAGCCGCTTTCCTCGGCCCCGGGAAGCCCATCCGCCACCGCAAGGCCCCCAGCCATGCCCACCCGCACCGAAACCGACAGCCTCGGCAGCATCGAGATCGACGTCGACCGCTACTGGGGCCCGCAGACCGAGCGCGCCCGGCGCCTGTTCCGCATCGGCACCGAGCGCTTCCCGCCCGGCCTGATCGGCGCCTTCGGCATCCAGAAACAGGCCGCCGCCGAGGCCAATCTCGCGCTCGGCGTGCTGCCCGAGGCACTGGCCCGGCCGATCATCGCCGCCGCGGCGGAGCTGGCGGCGGGAAAATTTGACGACGAGTTTCCGCTGCCGGTCTGGCAGACCGGCAGCGGCACCCAGACCAACATGAACGCCAACGAGGTGCTGGCCAACCGCGCCAACGAGCTGCTCGGCGCCCCGCGCGGGGCGCGCGCGCCGGTGCATCCGAACGATCACGTCAACCGCGGCCAGTCCTCCAACGACAGCTTTCCCACCGTGATGCATATCGCCGCCGCCCGGGCGGTGACGGCGCTGGTCCCCCGGTTGGGCCGGCTGCGCGCGGCGCTGGAAGCGCGGGCGGCGCAGTGGTCGGGCCTGGTGAAGCTGGGGCGGACGCATATGATGGACGCGGTGCCGGTGACCCTGGGCCAGGAATTCGGCGCCTGGGCCCGCCAGATCGCGCTGGGCCAGGAGCGGCTGGCCGCGGTGATGCCCCGGCTGCTCGCGCTGGCGCAGGGCGGCACCGCGGCCGGCACCGGCCTCAACCGTCATCCCGATTTCGACCGCGTCTTCTGCGCGCGCGCCGCCGCCCTCACCGGCCTTGCCTTCACCCCCAATCCGGACAAGTTCGAGGGCATGGGCGCGCATGACGCGCTGGTGGAATTGTCGGGGATGCTGAACGTGATCGCGGTGTCGCTGATGAAGCTCGGCAACGACATCCGCCTGCTGTGCTCGGGCCCGCGCGGGGCGATCGGCGAGCTGATCGTGCCCGCCGACGGGCTCGCCTCCTCCATCATGCCGGGCAAGACCAACCCGACCCAGTGCGAGGCGCTCACCATGCTCGCCGCGCAGGTGATCGGGCACCACACCGCGGTGACCGTCGCCGGCGCGCAGGGGATGCTGGAACTCAACGTGTTCAAGCCGGTCATCATCCATAATGTTCTGGCGGCGATCCGGCTGCTGGGGGACGGGGCGGAGAGCTTCGCCGAGCACATGATCGACCGGCTGGAGCCGGACCCGGCGCGGATCGCCGCCCATCTCGGCCGGTCGCTGATGCTGGCGACGGCGCTCAACCCGCATATCGGCTACGACAAGGCGGTGGCGGTGGCGAAGCGGGCGCTGGCCGAGGACATCCCGCTGCGCGCGGCGGCGGTGGCGCTGGGGGTCACCACCGGCGAGGAGTTCGACCGCTGGGTGCGGCCGGCGGAGATGACGCATCCGGGCGGGGACGATGCTTGAGAAGCGCAGCCTCCGCCTGTCGGGCCATCGCACCTCGGTGGCGCTGGAGCCGGAGTTCTGGGCCGCGCTGGAGCGGCTGGCGGCGGCGCGGGGATGGTCGCTCGGCGCGCTGATCGCGGCGACCGACGCGGCCCGCCCGCCGGCCCGCCCGCTGGCCTCGGCGCTGCGGGTCCTGGCGCTCGGGGAAACGATTATACCAAACGCCCTTGATGTTGACCCATGAAGCATGGGTCAACGCGGGTGGTATCGAGTCTGGTTTCGCGCGCCGCCGCCCGCCAACCCGGCGCGCGATATCATCCGGTCGAATGGCCGGAAGTGAGGCCATTCGGCTGGAAGGTATTACAGGGGCAGGCGGGGCTTAACCTTTCCGTAACGGTCACGATGGGTTGATCGGCGCGATCGCCGGCAGAACCGCCCCGAGGAAGACATGTTGAACCTGGCCACCCAAGCGCCGGCTCCGCGGCAGCCCGCCACCGCGCTGATCCTGTCCGACCGCCTGATCGCCCTGGCCGAGGATGCCGAGCGGGCCGGGCTGCACGCCACCGCCTCGCGGCTGGTGCGGCTCGCCTGTTCGGTGCTGGACGAGGGCAAGCGCGCGCAAGCCTGATCCGTCACGCCATCAGGTGCTGGCCGCCGTCCACCGGGACGATGGTGCCGGTGATGCGCCGCGCCGCGTCGGACGCGAGGAAGGCGGCGAGCGCGCCGACATCGTCGGGGTCCACCAGGTGATGCTCCGGGGCGTCGGCGGCGGCGCGCGCCAGCAGCTCGTCGAAGCGGTCGATGCCGCTCGCGGCGCGGGTGCGGATCGGGCCGGGGGAGAGCGCATGGACGCGGATCCCCGCCGGTCCCAGTTCGGCGGCGAGGTAGCGCACCGCGGATTCCAGCGCCGCCTTCACCGGCCCCATCAGGTTGTAATGCGCCACCACCCGCTCGCTGCCGTAGAAGGTCACGGTCAGCAGTGCGCCGCCGGCTTGCATCATCGGCTCGGCCAGATGCGCCATGCGGATGAAGCTGTGGCAGGAGACGTCCATCGCCAGCGCGAAGCCGGCGGCGGAACTGTCGGCGACCCGCCCGTGCAGGTCCTCGCGCGGGGCGAAGGCGAGCGCGTGCAGCAGGAAATCGATGCGGCCCCAGCGGGCGCGGGCGTCGGCGAAGACCGCCTCCAGCTGGCCCGGCACCCGCACGTCGCAGGGGCCGAGCATCGCGGCACCCAGTGGCTCGGCCACCGCGGCCACGAACGGGCGCGCCTTGTCGTTGAGGTAGCTGACCCCGAGCTCGGCCCCGGCGGCGGCGAAGGCGCGGGCGCAGCCGGCGGCGATGGAATCGGCATTGGCGATGCCGAACACCAGGCCGCGCCGGCCGCGCAGGTCAACCAGCGGCTTGTCCATCGAGCACCTCCTGGACCTGGGTTGCGATCATCGCTTCCTCGTCGGTCGGGATGACGAAGGCGGCGACGCGGCTGTCGGGCGCGCTGATCCGCCGCGCGCCGGCCGCGTTCGCCGCCGCGTCGAGCCGCAGGCCGAGAAAGCCGAGACCGGCGCAGACGGCTTCGCGCACCGGGGCGGCGTGCTCGCCGATGCCGCCGGCGAAGACGAGGCCGTCCAGCCCGCCGAGGGCGGCGGCGAGCGCGCCGGCCTCGCGGACGATGCGGGCGCAGAACAGCGCCACCGCCTCCGCCGCGCGCGGATCGGCGCTGTCGAGCAATACATGCATGTCCGGAGAGATGGCGGAGACGCCGAGCAGGCCGGAGCGGTTGTAGAGCAGATCGCTGACGGCGTTCGGGGTCATGCCGCGCTGTTCGAGCAGGTGCAGCACCACCCCGGCATCCAGCGCCCCGCAGCGGGTGCCCATCATCAGCCCGTCGAGGGCGGTGAAACCCATGGTGGTCTCCACGCTGACCCCGGCGCGGAGCGCGCAGAGGCTGGCGCCGTTGCCGAGATGGGCGGCGATCACCCGCCCGGCCGCCACCTGCGGGGCGATCGCGCGCAGGCGGGCGGCGAGCCAGGCGTAGGAGAGGCCGTGGAATCCGTAGCGGCGGATGCCGGCGTCGTGCAGCGCGCGCGGCAGGGCGAAGCGGGTGGCGAGCGCGGGCAGGGTGCGGTGGAAGGCGGTGTCGAAGCAGGCGACCTGGACCAGCCCGGGGTGGGTGGCGGCGAGTGCGTGGATCGGGGCCAGGTTGTGCGGTTGGTGCAGGGGGGCGAGCGGGGTCAGGGCATCGAGGGCGGCGAGCACCGCCGGGGTCACGCGGGCCGGGGCGGCGAACGCGGCGCCGCC
>JAKBCO010000280.1 GCA_021807785.1 Pseudomonadota bacterium | reverse complement strand
TCGATCTGGTCACGGAAGTACCCTGGAACGCGGATACCACCCTGCCGCGCTTCAATCCGCTGGAGAAGCTTCCGGTCCTGGTGCTGGACAGCGGCGAGACCTGGTATGAATCCAACCTGATCCTGGAATGGATCGAGCGCCACCACCCGGACCCGCCGCTGCTGCCGGCCGATCCGGATGCCGCGCTGGCCGCCCGCCGCGCGCTGGTGCTGGCCGACGGGGTCTGCGATGCCTTCCTGCTGGTCTTCTTCGAGCGCCGGCGGCAAGACGCGCATCAGAGCGCACCCTGGATCGACCGGCAGATGCGCAAGATCGCCGGCGGCATCGCCGCGCTGGAGCAGCTGGCCGGAGACCGGCGCTTCGTGGTCGGGCAGGCGCTGAGCTGGGGCGACATCGGGATCGGCTGCGCGATGCTCTACCTGGACCTGCGCTTTCCCGAATTCCCCTGGCGGGGACGGCACCCGGCGCTGGCGCGCTATGTGGACCGGCTGGGCGAACGCCCGTCCTTCCGCGCCACGCCGCCCCGCGCGCAGGAGATCCGCGATCCGGTGGTCTGATCGCGCCACCGGGGGCGGGCGCGCGTCATGCCGGCCCCGCCAGCGCGGCGCGGAACCGGTCGCGCAGAACATGCGCCACCAGGCTGCGGCGGATGCGCGGCGGCGGTGCTTCGGTCACCCGCAGCCAGATGAAGCAGAGACCGGGTTCGGCCAGCAGCCGGCGGCCCTCGGCGATCTGCTCGGCGCGGTCGATGCGCAGCACGGCCGGAAACCCCGCCCCGCGCGCGATCTGATCGAGCGCGACGCCGAGGCCGGTATGGCTGTCCTGGTTGCCGGTCTCGCCGTAATGGCCGTTATCGACGCAGATCAGCCGCAGATTGGGCGGGTTCTGCACCGCGATGGCGGCCAGCGCGCCCAGGTTCATCAGCAACTCGCCATCGCCGGTGGCGACCAGCACGGCCCGGTCGGGCCGGGCCAGGGCGAGGCCGAGCCCCATCATCGGCGCCGCGCCCATGGCACCGCCGAGGCCGAACACATTCGGCGCATCGGCGGTCAGCGCCGAGAGTTCCTGCGCGGTGCCGGCCAGCCCCGCCACCATCAGCCAGTCGGCGGGGCGGGCGATCAGCGCCGGCACCGCCTCGGCCCGGGTCAGCACCGGCGGCGGCAGGGCGGAGAGTTGCAGGTGGTTCAGACGGGCCATCGCCCCCTCCCGGGTCAGAACGGCTTGGCGCCGATCAGGCGTTGCGTGAGCAGAACGGCGACCGCCTGGCCGGCGCCGAAGACCATGGTCAGCGCGGCGGCGACGGTGGCGGTCACCTCCTCGGGGCGCTCGGCGCAGAGGCAGATCACCCCCATCGCCGCGAGCACCTTCTCCACCGCCTGGCCCATCGGGAATTGCCACGGGTTGCCCTCGCCGAAGTCGCCGCGCATCGAGACCAGGGTGAGGAAGGGAAAGCGCCCGCCGGCGATCAGCGAGAGCATGTTGATGCAGTTGCCGACCCCGGAGGATTGCATCAGCAGCACCGCCCGCGCCGCGCCGAGATCGGCGCCGGCGGCGAGCGCGACGCCCTCCTCCTCGGTGGTGAGGGGGATGGAATGCGCGTCCGGATCGGCGAGCGAGCGGCCGATCAGCACCTTGTGGCCGGCATCGGGGACATAGGCAAACTGGGTGACCCCGGCGGCGCGCAGCTGGTCGTAGAGCGCGTGCGGCCAGGTCGCGCTGCCGGTGTCGCGGTCGTGTTCGGTCATGGCCGGTATCCCTCGCTTGTGGGCTGGTGATGGCCTCGCCGCCGGTAAACGGCAAGTCAGCTCCGGGGGGCGCGCCCGAGCGCCGCGGCGACCTCCTGGCGGGTCCACAGGCCAAGCATGCGCGGTCGTTCCCTCACTGGCCGGTCGGAAAGCATCCGGCGCGGCGGCGGCAGCAGGAACGGCGCTGCCGTCAGGTTCACCGGGCGCGTAAGTCCGGTCGGGATGTCACGGTTGCGTGCGACATCCGGCCGGGTCGTGATCAGGCAGAATTTCGTGCCCGAGCCGACAAAGCGGGTAAGGGCACTGAGGGCATCGGCGTTCGACAGATGGATCAGCGCATCCCGGCAGAGCCAGAGATCGGCGGTCGGGTGGTCATCGCGAATGATATCGAGCACAACGAATTCCCGTTCGGGGCTGGCGTGACGGGCCCGACACCGGGTGATGATCTCATCGACGATGTCGGCACCGATATACCTTGTGCCCGAAGGCAGCGCCACCAGCCGCATCCAGTTGAAATCCCCGCATGGTGCGTCGAGGATCGAACGCACCCCGAGTTCGCCCAGCAGCGCCGCGAACTCGGCCCGGAACGCCTCGGTCGAGGCCAACGTCGAGCCGTTGCCGCTGATCGATTCCCGGCTGCCCCAGACATTTTCTCGATAGATAATGGTAAATGCGGTCTTGGGATCGGGACTGGCCGCGATCTGCCGCCGCTGGCGCTTCTTCTCCAGCGATCGAAGCTGGCGTCTGACCACGGGCAGGCGGCGAATCTGATCGAGTAGAAAGCGGATCGACATTGAGCATCCCAAAGTCCGAAAAGCTACGCGGAGACCGATCTCGTAGACGGCGCGCGAGGTACAAGCGGTTCGGCAGCAGTCACATCCGGATGATGGTTCCAGCGCCGCCTTCGGTAAACAACTCCACCAGGCAGGCGTGCGGCGCGCGCCCGTCCAGGATCACGGCGGCGCGGGTGCCGGCGCGCACCGCGGCGACGCAGGTCTCCACCTTCGGGATCATGCCGCCCGAAATCATCCCCGAGGCGATGCCGTCGGCCACCGCGTGCAGGCTGAGCTCGGGGATCAGCTTCTTCTGCTCGTCCAGCACGCCGGGCACGTCGGTCAGCATCAGCAGGCGCGTCGCGTTCAGCGCCCCGGCGATGGCGCCGGCCACGGTGTCGGCGTTGATGTTGTAGGTCTGCCCGTCCGCGCCCACGCCCACCGGGGCGATGACGGGGATCAGCCCGGCGCCGGTGAGGGCGTGGATCACGCGGACATCGACGGCTTCCGGTTCGCCGACGAAGCCGAGATCGAGCACGCGCTCGATATTGCTGTCCGGATCGCGCTTGGTGCGGGTGAGCTTGCGGGCGCGGATCAGCCCGGCATCCTTGCCGCAGATGCCGACCGCGAGCGCGCCGGCGGCGCTGATGAGGCCGGCCACCTGCTTGTTGACGGTGCCGGCCAGCACCATCTCCACCACCTCGACCATCGCCGCGTCGGTGACGCGCAGCCCGTCGATGAAGGTGGACTGGATCGCCAGCCGCTTGAGCATGGCGTTGATCTGCGGCCCGCCGCCATGCACCACCACCGGGTTGAGGCCGACCTGCTTGAGCAGGGCGATGTCGGCGCCGAACTCGGCGGCGCGGTCCTCCTCGCCCATCGCGTGGCCGCCGTATTTCACCACCACCGTGGCGCCCGCGTAGCGGCGGAGGTAGGGCAGCGCGAGGGCGAGGGTGCGAGCCTGATCGGCCGCGGCTTCGGCCGAGGGCGGGGTGCCCATGGGGGTGCCGGTCATGCGGCGGTCCTTTGCGGCGATGGCGTTCGGGTCGCGTCTAGGGGGCGGGGTGGGGTGGGGTCAAGCGCGGGAGTTGCGCCAAGGGAGACGACGTCGTTACCTGCGGACCGGTGGCGGGATGGCCGAGGATGAGCAACACCACGCTTTACGATCGCGATTTCCACGCCTGGGCCGGCGAGCAGGCGGCGCTGCTGCGCGCCGGGCGGCTGGCCGAGGCCGACATCGCCCACATCGCCGAGGAGATCGAGAGCATGGGGCGCAGCGAGAAGCGCGAGCTGATCTCCCGGCTGAAAGTGCTGCTGGTGCATCTGCTGAAATGGCGATTCCAGCCGGCCGGGCGCGGCAATTCCTGGCGGCTGACGATCGCCGAGCAGCG
>JAKBCO010000279.1 GCA_021807785.1 Pseudomonadota bacterium | reverse complement strand
GCCGGCACCTCGGCCACCCCGCCCAGCAGATCCGCCTTGTTCAGCACCTCGATGGTCCGCCCTGGCCAGGCTTCGTCCAGGGTGCCCTCCGTGGCCATGCCTTCCAGCACCGCGATCACGTCGGCCCGCTGCGCCGCGCTGTCCGGATGCGCGGCGTCGCGGACGTGCAGGATCACGTCGGCCTCGGCGACCTCCTCCAAGGTGGCGCGGAACGCCGCCACCAGCTCGGTCGGCAGTTCGGAGATGAAGCCCACGGTATCGGACAGGATCGCGCGCCGGCCGGAGGGCAGGCGCAGCCCGCGCATGGTCGGATCCAGGGTGGCGAAGAGCTGGTCGCGCGCGGTGACCTCGGCGCCGGTCAGGGCATTGAAGAGGGTGGATTTGCCGGCGTTGGTGTAGCCGACCAACGCGATCATCGGGAACGGCACCCGCCGCCGCGCCGCCCGGTGCAGGCCGCGGGTGCGGCGGACCTGTTCGAGCTCGCGCTTCAGCTTCACGATGCGCTCACCGATCAGGCGCCGGTCGGCCTCGATCTGGGTTTCGCCCGGCCCGCCGAGGAAGCCGAAGCCGCCGCGCTGGCGCTCGAGATGGGTCCAGGAGCGCACCAGCCGGGAGCGCTGGTATTCCAGATGCGCCAGTTCGACCTGCAAGGTGCCCTCGGCGGTGCGGGCGCGTTCGCCGAAGATGTCCAGGATCAGCCCGGTGCGGTCGATCACCTTGCAGCCCCAGGCGCGCTCGAGGTTGCGCTGCTGCACCGGGGACAGGGCGGCATCGATGATCGCCACCGTCACCTCGTGGGTGGCGAGCGCCTCGCCCTGGGCGGCGATCTGGCCTTCCCCCAGCAAGGTGGCGGGGCGATGGGCGCGCAGCGGCAGGATGGCCTGATGGACCACCACCAGCCCGATCGCCGCGGCCAGCCCCACCGCCTCGGCCAGCCGCGCCTCCGCGGCACGCGCCTCCGCACCCTCGCGGGATTTCGCCCAGGGCAGGATGACGGCGGCGCGGGTCGGGACGGCCATGCGCTCAGTCGCCAGTGGTGGGGGCCAGTTCGCGCTGCGGCATGGTGAGGGTGTTGCCGCCGGCCTCGGCCGCCTTGGCGGCGTCGAACAGCTGGATCGGCGCGCCCGGCATCACGGTGCTGATCGCGTGCTTGTAGACCAGCTGGGTGTGCCCATCCCGGCGCAGCAGCACCGAGAAATTGTCAAACCAGGTGATGATGCCCTGCAGCTTCACCCCGTTGACCAGGAACACGGTGACCGGGGTCTTGCTTTTGCGGACGTGGTTCAGGAACACATCCTGCACGTTCTGGGATTTCTCGTTGGCCACGGGGAGGTTCCTTCTTGTTGGTTGAGGGAAAAAGCCCGCGCGCGTGGCGTTTCGCGCGAACCCGGCGAAAGTCTAGCAGCCCGTCCCGCCGGGGCAAGCACCACCCTGGGCGCCCGTCAGAACCCGCAGCAGGAACGCGGCATCCGGAAAGTGGCGGTCGGGAGCGGCGCGGTCAACCCCTCCGTCATGCGCGGCATCGCCCAGCAGCACCGCGGTGACGCCGGCGGCGCGCGCGGCCTGCATGTCGAGCGCGGTATCGCCCACGTACCACACCTCCGGCCCGGCGGTGGCGCCGAGGCGCGCGAGCGCGAGGCGGATCGGCGCCGGGTCGGGCTTGTCGGCCGCGGCGTCGCCGGCGCCGATCAGGGTGGTGAAATGCCCGCTCCAGCCGAGATGGGCGGCCTCGGCGCGCAAGAAGCGGCCGGTCTTGTTGGAGACCACGGCCTGGCGGGTGGCCGGGAAGCCCGCCAGCAGGGCGGCGCTGCCTTGCAGCGGGCGCAGGGTTTCGGTGTGACGGGCCTGATAGGCGGCGTGGAAGATGTCGCGCGCGCGCGGCCAGTCGGGGCCGAACAGCGGCGGGAAGGCTTCGGTGAGGGAGCGGCGGGCGCGGGCGCGGGTATCGGCGACCGTCCATTCCGGCATGGCGAAGGCGGCGAAGGCGGCGTTCATGGCGGCGGTCACGCCGGGCCAAGCGTCCACCAGGGTGTTGTCCCAGTCGTAGATCAGATGGGTGGGGAGCATGGGCTCACAGATCCTCGGGCGTAACCCGGAGTGGTCGGCCATTCGCTCACGCGGCGGCAAACAAACCGGCCGCCTCGACCGGGACCGCTTCCCCGCACTCGATCGGTTCCGCGATCGCCCGGAGTGCCGGCGGCGCGGCGCTGGCACGCGCTTCATCGATCGTCGCCGCATGGGCGAGCGCGCCAGGCAGGGTGGGACTCTCCGCGACCCAGCGGCCGTCGGGTTCCTGCTCGGTCTCGATGGTGAACATGGGCTCTCCGTGCCGGGGCCGTGGCCGCGGGTGGCACGCGCGATGCTACCCCACCCCGACCATCGCCGCCACCGCCGCCAGCCGCAACCGCGTGCCGTCATCGGCTTGCCCGGTGACCGCCTCCGGCCGCCAGTGGCGCTGGAACGCGCGCAGCACCGCGGCCAGCGCCGGATCCAGCGCGCCCTCGGCCGCCACCGCATAACCCACCGCGCGCAGCGCCGCGCGCACCGGGGCCAGCGCCGCCGCGTCGCGCGCCGTCCCGCCAGGGCCGGCGTCGCCCACACCCTCCGGCCACAGCCCCACCCCGTTGGCGGCGAGTTCGCGCCAGTCGAACAATTCCCCCGGATCCTGCTTGCGCGCGGGCGCGATGTCGCTGTGGGCGACGATGTTGCGCGCCGCGATCGGATGCCGCGACAGCAGCGCCAGCCCGAGATCGGCGAGCGCCGCCAGTTGCAGCACCGGGAAGGGCCGGTAGCCCCAGTCATGCCCGGGATTGACCAGCTCGATCCCAATCGAGACGTCGTTGATCTCGCGCCGCCCGCGCCAGCTGGACACGCCGGCGTGCCAGGCCCGGCGGGCCTCGTCCACCAGTTGCCAGGTGGAACCGTCCTCCTCGATCACGTAATGGGCCGAGACCTTGGCCGCGGGGTCGCAGAGGCGGGCGAGCGCCTCGGCCGCGGTTTTCATGCCGGTGTAATGCACCACCAGCGTGTCGATCGGCGTGCCGGCGGGGCGGGCATCGTGGTTGGGGCTGGGCCGGTCGCGCGGGACGAGGCTCACAGCCCGCGCTCGCGCTTGATGCGGTCCCAGGCGGCGTTGATGCGAGCGACTTTCTCGCTGGCGCGCGCGATCGCCTCGGCGCTGGCGCCGTGGGCGGCGAGGCTGTCGGGGTGCTGGGCGCGCATCAGCGCCTTCCAGGCGGCGCGCAGGGCCTCGGGGCTGGCGTCGGGGGAGACGCCCAGCACGGCGTAGGCGTCCGGTTCGGGCTCGGCCCGAGCGCGGTCCCAGGCCGCCTGATCGAGGCGGAAGGCGGCATGGATATCGGACAGGAAGCGCCATTCGGCTTGGTTCACCGGCCCGTCGGCGCGGGCGACGGCGAACAGCACCGACAGGAGTTGCTCAAGCTTGCCGGGCTGGTCGGGGAAGGCGGCACCGAGGCCGGCGGCGGTTTCGCGGTGGCCGCCGGGATGGGCACGGGCCTGGTCGAACAGCTGGCCGACCGTGCCGAGCGCCTCGGGCGGGACCGGCACCGCGGCGCGGAAGGCGGCGATCTCGGCCCGATTCACCGGGCCATCCGCTTTCGCCAGCTTGGCGGAGAGGGTGACGACGGCGAGAGAAAACATCTGCTCGCGCCCACCGGGCAGGAACGCGGGCGCGCTGGCGGGGGGAAACGGCAGACCGAAGACCCCGCCACCCGGCCAGCCGGCCTGACCGCCCGCGCCCCAGCGCGGCAGGCGGCCGGTATCGGCGGCGTGGCCGAGGGTGGCGCCGAAGATCGCCCCGGCGGGTCCGCCCATGGCGAAGCCGGCCATGCCGCCGATGATTTTGCCCCAGTAAGCCATGGGGGGGATTTACCATGGGGGTTCGGGGTGCGGCAAAGTGGGGG
>JAKBCO010000278.1 GCA_021807785.1 Pseudomonadota bacterium | reverse complement strand
TCCGGCGGCGAGTTCGCGCGTCACCGCCGCCATCACCGGGTCCTGCGCGCTGACGAAGCGGTGCAGGTCGAACGGATCAGCCGCCATCGTCGGCCCCCATCAGCGCCAGCAGCGCCCGTGCCGCCGCGCCCGGCGGACGATCGCGGTGATAGAGGGTCCGATACGCCCGGTCCGGAAACGCCAGCGCCACCAGCCGCAGCAGCCCGGCCTCGATCCCCGGCGCGGCGACCGAGGCCGAGATCACCGTCGCCCCCAGCCCCGCCTCCACCGCCGCCCGCACCGCCTCGTTGGAGGGCAGCTCCAGCGCCGCTCGCAGCCGGCCGGGGCGGATGCCCCATTGCGCCGCCAGCGCCGCCTCAAACGCGGCGCGGGTGCCGGACCCCGGCTCGCGCAGGACCCATTCGGCCGCCTCCAGCGCGGCGGCGTCCGGCGGGGCATCGGCCCAGGGGTGATCCTGGCCCACCACCAGCACCAGCCGGTCGCGCGCCACTTCGCGGCCGGCGAGATCGGGGCGATCGACCGTGCCCTCCACGAAACCGAGCTCGGCGGCACCGATCGCCAGTGCCTCGGCCACTTCGGCGGTGTTGCCGGCGGTCAGGCGGATCTCCACGTCCGGGCAGGCGCGGCGGAACGCCACCAGATGGCGCGGCAGCCAATAGTCGGCGATGGTCCGGCTGGCATGGACCGTCAGCACGCCGCGCCGCTGCCCCCCGAGCTCGGCCAGCGCGAGGTCGGCCGCCTGGGCGCGGGCCAGCACGGCCCGGGCTTCCGAGAGGAACGCGCGCCCGGCCTCGGTCAGTTCGATCCGCCGTCCGACCCGGTGAAACAGCCGCACTCCATGCCGCGCCTCGAGCGCAGCCACCGCGGCCGAGGCGGCGGATTGCGCGAGGTTCAGCGCCCGCGCGGCCGCGGTCATGTGCTGGCGCTCGGCGACCGCGACGAAGACCCGGAGCTGATCGAGGCTGAGGCCCGGCATCACCCGGCCGCCACCGCAGCGCGCACGCCCTCCCACCGGTCCAGCAGGGGCGCGATGCGGTCCGAGGGTGCGGCGGGCAGGGCGATGACCACCCGGGCAACGCCGGCGTCGCGCCAGCGTTGCAGCCGGTCCGCTTCGGGGCGAGGGCCGAAGATGGTGACCGGCGGAGGGGTGCGGCCGGCCTCGGCCGCCATCGCGTGCCAGGCGGGCATGAAGCTGCTGACGTCCTCGTATTGCGGGCGGGCGGCGTGCGGGATCCAGCCGTCTCCATAGCGGAGGGCCCGGCGTGCGCCCCAGGGAAAGGCGCCGCCGACGATGACCGGCGGATGCGGGCGCTGGATCGGCTTGGGGTTGGCGATCATCGGCGGCAGCTGGACCAGCGTTCCTTGGTATTCGGGGCGGTCCTGGCTCCAGATCGCGCGCATGGCTTCGATCCGCTCGCGCATCAGCTTGTGGCGGCCCTTGAAGTCGGTGGTGCCGTGATCCGCCATCTCCTCGGCATTCCAACCGGCGCCGACGCCGAACAGGAAGCGCCCGCGACTGAGCTGGTCGAGCGAGGCGACCTGCTTGGCGGTCTGGATCGGGTCGCGCTGCGGAACCAGGCAGACCCCGGTGCCCAGCAGCAGGCGGGAGGTCGCGGCGGCGGCGGCGGCGAGGGAGACGAACGGGTCCATCACGTCGTAATACTGCTTCGGCAACTCGCCCCCGGCGGGGAAGGGGGACCGGCGGGAGAGCGGGATGTGGGAGTGTTCCGGCGCCCAGAGCGAGTCGAACCCACGCGCCTCCAGCTGGGTCGCCAAGGCGGCGGCGGACATGGAATAGTCGGTGAAGAACATCGCCGCGCCGAACTGCATCGGGGCCTCCCCGGGGAATGGACGGGGGCAGACTGGCCTGGGGTGGCGGAAAAGGCCACGGCGTGTTCTTGACACCCACCAAACCCCCCTGTAGCTACCCCCCGCCTTCCGGCGGGGCAACTTGACCGGAGCGAACATGGGACAGGAACCGGGCGACCCCAGGGGCTTTTCCGAACGCCTCGAGGCCGCCCGCGAACGGCAGGGACTGGATCCCAGACCAACCCAGCCGGAGCCATCCGGCGCCCCCGACCCCTCCGCCTTCGCGGTCGGGGCCCGGGTTGCGCTTGACTTGGTGTCCGCGCTGCTGGTGGCCTGCGCGATCGGCTGGGGTCTCGACCGGCTCTTCGGCACCAAGCCGTGGTTCCTGATCGGGTTCGTCCCCCTGGGGGGCGCGGCCGGTGTGCTGAATGTCTGGCGCATGTTCGCCCCAGACCCGAAAGCCCCCGGGCCGGATCGTCGCAGGACTGGCCCCGACCCGGGGCGCTGAGAAGGACCACCGCCTTGGCCGCAGGCAAGATCGACGCGCTGAGCCAGTTCGCGCTGCACCCGATGTTCGGCGAGCTCGGCCAGATGGGGTTCAGCCAGTCGCCGCTGATGATGGCGGTGGCCGCCGGCCTCACCCTGCTGATCCTGGGCGTCGGCATGGCGCCGCGCGCGATGGTGCCGGGGCGGTTGCAGGCCGCGGCCGAGCTGCTCTACGAATTCGTCCACAACATGTGTATCGAGACGATCGGCGAGGAAGGCCGCCGCTTCTTTCCCTTCGTGTTCACCCTGTTCCTGTTCATCCTGTTCGGCAACCTGCTGGGCGTGTTCCCGTATTTCTTCACCTTCACCAGCCATATCGCGGTCACGCTCGCGCTGACGCTGGCGGTGGTGGTGCTGACCACCGTGGTCGGGCTCGCCATCCACAAACTGCATTTCTTCAGCTATTTCGTGCCCCACGGCGTGCCCAAGGCGCTGCTGCCGCTGCTGGTGCCGATCGAGATCCTTTCCTACCTCTCGCGCCTGATCTCGCTCTCCGTGCGTCTGTTCGCCAACATGATGGCTGGGCACGTGATGCTGGAAGTCTTCGGCGCGTTCGTCATCATGTTGGGCGGGGCGGGATGGCTGGGCTTGCTGCCAGCCGGCCTCGCGCTCGGGATCAACACCATCCTGATCGGCTTCGAGCTGCTGGTGGCGGTGCTCCAGGCTTACGTGTTTGCCATCCTCACCTGCATCTACCTGCACGACGCGGTGCATCTGCACTGACGCCGGCTTCCTTCCACTCCCTCACGCCGGCGCGGCCGGACGCATCGAAAGGAACTGACTGATGGATCTCGCTTCCGCCAAGGAAATCGGCGCCGGTCTCGCCGTGATCGCGCTCGCCGGCGTGGGCGTCGGCATCGGCAACATCTTCGCCGCGCTGGTGTCCAGCGTGGCGCGCAACCCGGCCTCGCGGGAACGGGTGTTCGGGCTCGCCATCCTGGGCTTCGCGCTGACCGAGGCGGTGGCGCTCTACGCGCTGGTGATCGCCTTCATCATCCTGTTCGTCTGATCGCGACCGGCCGGGCCCGTCCCGGCCGCCGCCCGGAGAGTGCGATGCGTCGCTTCCCAGCATCCCTGGTCCTGCTGGCCCTGCTGGCGCCCGTGCCCGCCCTGGCGGGGGGGATGCCGCAGCTCGCCTTCAACAACCCGCTCACCCTCGATCAGGTCTGGTGGGGCGCGGGCATTTTCGCGGTCTTCCTGCTGCTGGTCTGGAAATGGGGCCTACCGCGGGTCGCCTCGGTGCTGGAAGACCGGGCGGCGCATATCGCCGCCGATCTGGACGCGGCGCGGGCCGCTAAGGCCACGGCCGATGCCGCCGCCGCCGAGGTCACCGTCGCCATCGCCGCGGCACGATCCGAATCGCAGGCCGCCATCTCCGCCGCCGTGGAGGCCGCCAAGGCCGACGAGGCGACCCGTGGTGCCGTACTGAACGCGCGGCTGGAAGCCCAGTTGGCGCAGGCCGAACAGCAGATCGGCGCCGCCCGCGTCGCCGCACTTGGTGCGCTCCGGCAGGTGGCCGGGGAGACCGCGGCGACTGTGGTCGCGCGCCTGACCGGCGCCCCGGCCGCGTCCGGGCG
>JAKBCO010000048.1 GCA_021807785.1 Pseudomonadota bacterium | reverse complement strand
AGGTGCTGCGGAAATACTGCATGTTCCCCGACCACCCGTGGCAGGTGCGGGTGCGGGAGGTGGCGCGCGACAAGCGCCACAACCACGACAAGCGGCCGGTCTGGCTGGGGCCCCACCTCAAGCCGCCCGAACTCCAGCCGATCCCGTATTCGTTCCGAGGGTGAGGGGGGGACAGACGCAAGCCGGAAACGCATGCGCATAATGTTACGATATCACAACAATAACCCTACCCCACCACTCCCGCCACCTGCCACGCCCCATCCCAGATCATGTGCAGCGCCACCACCACCACCATCGCCAGCCCCGCCCAGGCGATCCAGCGCTGACGCGCCAGCAGCCGCGCCAGCAGATCCGCCGCGACCCCCATCAATCCCACCGACAGAACCAGCCCCGCCACCAGCACCCACCCCCGCCCGCCCGCCGCCCCGGCCACCGCCAGCACGTTGTCCAGGCTCATCGAGAGATCGGCCAGCACGATGTTCCGCAGCGCCCGCCCCAGCCCGATCCGTCCGGCCTCCCCCGCCACCGCGGGCGGATGCCGCAGCTCCCGCCACATCTTCCACGCCACCCAGAGCAGCAGCAGCCCCCCCGCCAGCAGCAGCCCCAACAGCCGCAGCAGGTCCAGCGCCACCAGCCCCAGCAAGATGCGGATCACCGTCGCCCCGCCGATCCCCAGCAGGATCGCCAGCCGCCGCTGCCCCGGCGGCAGCCGCGCCACCGCGAGGCCCACCACCACCGCGTTGTCGCCGGCCAGCGCGACATCGATCAGAACCACCTGGCCGAGCGCTGTGAGGTCATGCAGGGGCACATCCATGCCCCGGGTATCGCGGAGCCGCGCGCGCCGGTCCACCCGCCCGCTTCCACCCGCCCGCTTCCACCCGCCCGCTTCCGGCCGCCCGCGCCCTCCTGTATCACCGCCCGGGCAAGACGGCGGAAGGGCGGACGATGGGCGCGTATGAGCTGGAAGGGGCCACCGGCCCGTGGGAGGTGGTGATCGGGCTCGAGGTCCACGCCCAGGTCATCAGCCGCGCCAAGCTGTTCTCCGGCGCCGCCACCGCGTTCGGCGCCGCCCCCAACACCCAGGTGAGCTTCGTCGATGCCGCCTTCCCGGGGATGCTGCCGGTCATCAACCGCGAATGCGTCGCCCAGGCGGTGCGCACCGGCCTCGGCCTCGAGGCCCATATCAACCTGGTCAGCCGTTTCGACCGCAAGAACTACTTCTACGCGGACCTCCCCGCCGGCTATCAGATCAGCCAGTTCGCCCACCCGATCGTGGGCGAGGGCCGGATCGACATCGAACTCGCCGACGGCAGCACCCGCGCGATCGGCGTGACCCGGCTGCATCTCGAGCAGGATGCCGGCAAGTCGCTGCACGACCAGCACCCCAGCAAGTCGCTGATCGACCTCAACCGCGCCGGCGTCGCGCTGATGGAGATCGTTTCCGAACCCGACCTGCGCGCCCCGGAGGAAGCCGGCGCCTATCTGCGCAAGCTGCGCAGCATCCTGCGCTATCTCGGCACCTGCGACGGCAACATGGACGAAGGCTCGATGCGCGCCGACGTGAATGTTTCGGTCCGCAAGCACGGCGAGCCCTACCGCACCCGCTGCGAGGTCAAGAACGTCAACTCCATCCGCTTCGTGATGCAGGCGATCGAGGCGGAGGCCAGGCGCCAGATCGAGGTCTGGGAATCGGGGGCCACGGTGACGCAGGAAACCCGCCTGTTCGACCCCGCCCGCGGCGAGACCCGCTCCATGCGCTCCAAGGAGGACGCGCATGACTACCGCTATTTCCCCGACCCCGACCTGTTGCCGCTGGTGCTGGAGGAGGCCTGGGTGGACGCGCTGCGCGCCAGCCTGCCGGAACTGCCGGATGCGAAACGGGCCCGCTTCATCCGCGACTACGCCCTGCCGGCCTATGACGCCGGCGTGCTGGTGGCCGAACAGGCGACCGCCGATTATTTCGAGGCGGTGGCGAAAGGCCGCGACGCCCGCCTCGCCGCCAACTGGATCACCGGCGAGCTGTTCGCCGCCCTCAACCGCACCGGCCGGAGCATCGAGACCTCGCCGATCCCGCCCGCCGCCCTGGGCGCGCTGCTCGACCGGATGGCGGATGCCACCATCAACGGCCGCATCGCCAAGGAGGTGTTCGAGGCGATGGTGGAGACCGGCCAGTCCCCCGACGCCATCATCGATGCGCGCGGCCTGCGCCAGGTGACCGATGCCGGCGCCATCGACGCCGCGGTGGCCGAAACCCTCGCCCGCCACCCCGACAAGCTGGCCGAATACAAGTCCGGCAAGGACAAGCTGTTCGGTTTCTTCGTCGGCCAGGTGATGAAGGCGATGGCGGGCAAGGGCAATCCGGCGCTGGTCAACGCCGCCCTCAAGCGGGCGCTGGATGCGGGCTGACCGTCTCGCGCTGGCCCTCTGGCTGGCGCTCGCGGTCCCGGCCGGTGCCGCCCCGGTCGGCGCTGCCCCGGCCGGCGTCGCCCCGATCTGCCCGCCCGATCCCGGCACGCCGGCGCTGGTGCTGCCGCATCTGGACGCCGCCATCCGCGCCCGCCGCCCGATCAGGATCGTCGCCCTCGGCTCCTCCTCCACCGAGGGGGTGATGGCCACCGACGCCGACGACACCTACCCGGCCGAGTTGCAGGAGATGCTGCGCGCCGCCCTGCCGGGGCGCCCGGTCCGCGTCGTCAACCGCGGCATCGGCGGGCAGGACGCGCGGCGCGAGATGGCGCGGATGCACCACGATGCCATCGCCACCCGCCCGCAGCTGGTGATCTGGCAGGTCGGCGCCAACGCGGCGCTGCACCGCGGCGATCCGGTCGCCTTCGCCCGCCTCGTCGCCGCCGGGGTGCGCCGGCTGCAGCGGCGCGGGATCGATGTCGTGCTGATGGACAACCAGCGCTCGCCGCGGCTGATCGCGAGCGGCGACGACGCGCTGTTCGACGGCACCCTGGCGGCGGTGGCAAGGCGCACCGGGGCCCGCCTGTTCTCGCGCGACCGGCTGATGCGCGGTTGGGCGCGGGAGGGCCACCCGGAGCTCGGCTTCATCGCCACCGACTGGCTGCACCACAACGACCTCGGCTATCGCTGCGTGGCGCGCGCCCTGGGCGGGGCGATCCTCCGCGGCCTCCGCCCGCCGCCGCGCACCGGCCCCGCCCAGGTCGCGGCCCCCGCCGTCACGGCGCTCGAGCGGCCGTCTCGGTTCACCCCTCCGCCGCGCGCGCCAGCCGCGCCGGGTCGCGCAGCAGCACGCGCGTCTGATCGGGGATCTCGATGATCCCCTCGGCGCGCAGCCGGGTCAGGGTGCGGCTCACCGTCTCGATGGTCAGGCCAAGGTAGTCGGCGATGTCGCCGCGCCGCATCGGCAGCGCCACCATCGCGCGCGGCCGCCCGCAGGGCGCGGCCAGCGCCTGCGCGCGCAGGAACGAGGCCACCCGCTCGCGCGCCGTCTTGCGCCCCAGCAGCAGCATCTGCTCCTGCGCCGCAACGAGCTCGGTCGCCGCGCGCTCCAGCAGCCGCCGTTCCAGCGCCGGGAAATCGGCCAGCAGCCGGAAGAGCTTGGCGCGGGGGAAGCGGCAGAGCCGCACCGGCTCGATCGCCTCGGCGCTGAAGGCATAGGTCGCCGAGACCGCGAGGCCCAGGAAATGGCCGCGCACCGCGAAGCCGGTGATCTGCCGCCGCCCGTCCGCCATCAGCTTGTAGAGCTTGGCCGACCCGGCGGTGATGTTGAAGAACGCATCCGCCTTCTCGCCCTCGGTGATGAAGCACTGGCCGGGCTCGATATGCGTGACCTGGGTGGCCTCGGCCAGCCGCGGCAGGAATTCGTCGCCGATGGCATTGCAGACGCTCTCCCCGCGCGCGTCGCAGTCGGCGCACGGGTCGGCGGGCGCCTGGCGCGACGGTTCGGCCGAAGTCATGGAGACTCTGTTCTGCACCCCCACACGCAAGCCGGGCAGCGCCGGTCGCACATTGACCCAGATCAATGAAATGCGCTCCGGCGGCGCGCCTGCTGGCGGCGGTGGAGCAGCGACGGACGTCCATGCTGAAGATCGCGGTCTCGCCCCTGACGGCGGCGGAGATCGACCTCGTCTATCCGCTGGTGCAGAGCCTGCATCCGGCCCCCAGCCGGGCCGCCTGGCGGCGGCACGCCCGCCGCTGCCTCGCCGCCGCCGCGCATGGGCGGGGCGGCATCATGGTGGCCCGCCGGGCCGGGCGCGAACACCCCTCCGGCCTTTGCTGCTATCGCAAGGAGGAGGATTTCCAGCGCGGGCCGGTGCTGATCGCGAGCCATTTCGTCGCCCTCGACATCCTCGACCCGGCCCCGGTGCTGGCCGCGCTGGCCGACGGGCTGGCGGCGCTGGCGGTCCGGCTGGGCTGCGTGGAGGCGCGCGCGCTGGTGGCCGGCGAGGCGGCCGGCGCGCTGGCCGGCAGCGGCCTGCGCCATGCCGGGGAAGTCCTGGGCATGCCGGTGGGCGGCGCGGCTAGTGGCCCAGCGCGCCGCGCAGGATCAGCCCCGTCCCCAGCAGGCTGAGCACCACCAGCGCGACCCGCCGGTGCCAATGCGCGGGGCTGTGCTGGAACCCGAACCGCCCCAGCCGCGCCCCCACCACCAGCGCCGGCAGCGCCGCCAGCGCCCAGCCCAGGATCGCCCGCCCCACCAGCCCGTGCCAGGTCATCGGGATCAGCGCCGATATCGCGGTGATGACGAAGAAGACGATCGAGGTGGCCCGCACCACCGCCGTCGTGAGCGGCAGCGCCAGCAGATAGGTGACCACCGCCGGCCCCGCCATGCCGGCCAGCCCGTTGGTCACCCCGGCGATCAGCCCCGCCCCCAGCGTGACCGCGTGCGAGGGCCGCGGCGGCAGCCGCACGCCCTTGCCCAGCACCGCCACCGCCCCCAGGATCAGCGCGCCGATCACCACCCGCGCCGCCGCCTCCGGCAGCAGGGTGAGCGCCGCCACCCCGATCGGCGTGCCGGCGATCATCCCCGGCACCAGCCAGGCCAGCGCGTGGCGGTCGCAGATGCGCGCCGACTGGCGGATATCCAGGATCGAGATCGCGATCTGCAGCACCAGCGCCAGCGGCACCACCTGGATCGGCGGCAGCGCCAGCGAGAGCATCGGCACCGCCGCCATCACGAAGCCGAAGCCGGTGAAGCCGCGCAGCACGGCGGCCAGGAACGCACCCGCGATCACCACCACCCAAGGCGAGAGCAGGGGCGCGCTCACGCCCGCCGCCGCGCCGGGAGGGGGAAGCAGAACACCCGCTCCTGCCCAAGCAGGAAGACCCGCGCCCCGGGGCGGAAGAGGCCGGCGATGGCGGGGTCGGTCACGTCGAGCCCGCCGGCATAGGCGCCGAAGGCGGGCAGCAGCACCCGGCGCGCATCGGCCACGAAGCAGGCCCGGCGCAGCGTGCCGCCGCGCGAGGCAACCGCGGCCTTCGGGTGCAGATGGCCGAAAATCTCGATCCCGCCCGCCGTGCCCTCCGGTTCGTGGCGGAAGACGAACGGTCCGGCGGCGAACGCGCCCGCCGCCTCGCCCGCCAGCCCGGCCGGCGGGGCGGGGTCGTGGTTGCCGGCGATCCAGACCAGCCGATGCGCGCGCGCGATGGCGCCGAGCCGCGCCGCCTCCGCCGCGCCGAGCCGCCCCGGCCCGCCCGGATCGTGGAACGAATCGCCGAGCGCCAGCACGATCGCGGGCGACCATCGGCGCAGCAGCAGGCCGAGCCGGTCGAGCGTGGTGCGGCTGTCATAGGGCGGCAGCAGCATCCCCCGCGCCGCCTGCGCCGAGCCCTTCTCGAGATGCAGATCCGCCACCGCCAGCAGCCGCGCCGCCGGCCACACCAGCGCCCCGGCGGGGTCCAGCATCAGCCGCTCGCCGGCCAGGTGCAGCGGGGCGGCGGTCATGCGCCCCGCAGCTCGGCTTCCAGCTCGGCCAGCAGCGCGTCCTCGGTGGCCGCCCCGCGCACGCTCTCGCGGCCGATCTCGAGCAGCACCGGCACCGCCAGCGGCGAGACCCGCGACAGCGCCATATGCACGATCCGCCCGCGGATGCGCCCGAGGAAGCCGGCCAGCCGGCCGAGGTCGATCAGGCCCGAGGTGGCATCGTCGCGGGCGGCGCGCAGCAGCACGTGGTCGGGCTGGTGCTTGCGCAGCACGTCGTAGATGAGATCGGTGTTCACCGTGACCTGGCGGCGCGAATGCGCGGCCCCCGGCTGGTGGCGCGGGGTCAGCCCCGCGATCACCGCCACGTTGCGGAAATTGCGCCGCAGCATCGAACTCTCCGCCATCCACGCCTCGAGATCATCGCCCAGCATGTCCTGATCGAACAGCGACGCCACCCCCACCGGCTGCATGGCCGACCAGACGCCCAGCACATAGTCGGTGGCGACGAAGCCGAGCGGGGCGAATCCGGCGCGCGCCATCCGCCGTGTCAGCAGCATCCCCAGGGTCTGATGGGCGTTGCGCCCCTCGAACGCATAGGCGACCAGGTACCAGCGCCCGGCGCGGGGGAAGGTCTCCACCAGCAACCCCTCCCGCCCGGGCAGGCGGGAGGCGGCGCGTTGCAGCCGCAGCCACTCCTGCACCGGCTCGGGAAACACGGTCCAGCGCGCCGGCGTCGCGAACAGCGCGCGGACGCGGGTGGCGAGATGGGTCGAAAGCGGCAGCCGCCCGCCCTCGTAGGCGGGCACCAGCGGCTCGCCGGGGCCGGCGGCTTCGGTCGCTTCCACCGTGGTCTCGCGCAGGCGCAGGAAGGCCAGCCGGCGGCCGGCGAAGATGAAGCTGTCGCCGGGGCGCAGCTGGGCGGCGAAATACTCCTCGATCTCGCCCAGCACCGGGCCGGCACCGCGCCGCCCGGCGAGGCGCACGCGCAGCATCGGCGCCTCGACGATGGTGCCGATGTTCATCCGGTGCTGGGCGGCCAGCCGCGCCGAGCGGACATGGAACCGCCCCTCGGCGTCGCGGAACAGTTTGCGGTGGCGCTCATAGGCGGCGAGCGCGTAGCCGCCGGTGGCGACATAGTCCAGCACCGCGTCGAACGCGTCGCGCGTCAGGTCGGCATAGGGGGCGGCGCGGCGGATCTCGGCATAGGCGTCGTCGGGGTGGAACGGGCCGGCGCAGGCCAGCCCAAGCAGGTGCTGGGCCAGCACGTCGCGCCCGCCGGGGCGCGGCGGATCGCCGTCCAGCGCGCCGGCGGCGACCGCTTCGATGGCGGCCTCGCATTCCAGCACCTCGAACCGGTTGGCTGGGATCAGCAGGGCGCGGCTCGGCCGGTCCATGCGATGATCGGCGCGCCCGACCCGTTGCAAAAGCCGCGATACCCCCTTGGGCGCGCCGAGCTGGATCACCTGATCGACATCGCCCCAGTCGAGCCCGAGATCGAGCGAGGCGGTGGCGACCACGGCGCGGAGCCGCCCCTCGGCCATCGCTGCCTCCACCCGCCGCCGCTGCGCGGGATCGAGGCTGCCGTGATGCAGCCCGATCGGCAGCATCGGATCGTTGAGCTTCCAGAGCGCCTGAAACAACAGCTCGGCCTGGGCGCGGGTGTTGACGAAGACGATGCTCATGCGCGCCGCCCGCAGCCGGGCCAGGATTGTCGGCGCCGCCTCGAGCCCCATATGTCCGGCCCAGGAGAGCGGCCCATCGGGCAGCATCAGTTCGAGCAGCGGCGCGGCGCCGCCGGTGGCGGTGACGATCCGCCCCGCCCCGGCGAACGCCGCCAGCGCCGCCGGATGGGCGACGGTGGCCGAGAGCGCGACCCGGGTCGCGTTTGGCGCCAGGGTGCCGAGGCGCGCGAGACCGAGCGCCAGCTGGTCGCCGCGCTTGCTGCCGGCCAGCGCATGGACCTCGTCGATGACGATGCGCGCGAGCCCGGCGAACAGCCGCGGCGCATCGGGCAGGCTGAGCAGCAGGGCGAGGCTTTCGGGGGTGGTGAGCAGCAGCTGCGGCGGCTCCTGGCGCTGGCGGGCGCGGCGGTTGGGGGGCGTGTCGCCGGAGCGGGTTTCGATGCGGATCGGCAGTCCGAGCTCGGCCACCGGGGCCATCAGGTTGCGCGCGATATCGACCGCCAGCGCCTTCAGCGGGCTGACATAGAGCGTGTGCAGCCCGGGGGTCGGGGTGGCGGCGAGCGCGATCAGGCTGGGCAGGAAGCCGGCCAGCGTCTTGCCGCCGCCGGTGGGCGCGATCAGCAGCACGCTTTCCCCGGCGCGCGCGGCGTCCAGCAGGGCCAGCTGGTGCGGGCGCGGGGTCCAGCCTCGGGCGGCGAACCAGGCCGCGAATGCGGGCGGCAGCATGATGGGTTTGTAGCGCGGGGATGGGCGGCTGCGACAGGTGTGTATTTTTTTGTCCCGCGCTAACCGGACGTTAACCATCCCGGATCATTTTTGGGATTGCAGCAAGGCCTGCCCCTGCCGGATCGCCGGCGGCGGATCCCAACCCCGCTCCAAGGAGCACAGGATCATGTTCGAGACCCTCAAGTTCAAGCTGCTGCGGACGCTCTATGGCGATCGGCGCGGGGTGACGGCGCTGGAATATGCGCTGATCGCGGGCGTGCTGGCGACGGTGCTGGTGACCGCGTTCACCACCCTCGGCACCGACCTGAAGACCGCGCTGACCACCATGGCGGGCACCATCCCCGGCGCCTGACGGCGGGGGTTTTCTCCGGTCCGGGCACGGCGCGGCCGGCGCCCCGGGGAAGCCCCCGGGCGCCGGCCGAGACGTTTTCCGGAGCCGGAGCGGATCCGGTTTGGCGGCCGAACCCGGTGACCGGCGGCGGCGTCGCGGGTCAACCAATTCTTCACGGTTCGGGCGCAGGTCTGGGAACCGCGGCGAACGGCGCCGCATGACGGAGACCGCCGATATGAGCATGTCCTGGCTGCGGGTGATGGCCGACCGGCGCGGGGTGACCGCGCTGGAATACGCGCTGGTGGCGGGCGCGCTGGCCGGCTTCCTGATCGCCGCCTTCACCACCCTCGCGGGCGATCTGCACACCGCGCTGGACGCGGTGGCGGCGCTGATCCCGGGCGGCTAGGCGCGATGGCCCCGCTGTTCCTGCTGCTGCTGTTCGGGCTGCTGGCGGCGGCCTCGGCCCATGACCTGGCGGCGCGCACGATTCCGGGCCTGACCTGCGTCGCGATCGCCCTGCTGGGGCTGCTGGCGCGGGACGTGGCGGGCCAGGTGGCGCCGGCGGTGGCGGCGGCGGGTGCGGTCTTCGCCGGGGCATTCCTGTGCTGGCGGCGCGGCTGGCTGGGCGGGGGCGATGTGAAGCTGCTGGGGGCGGCGGCGCTGGCGGTGCCGCCGGCTTTGGTGCCGGCGCTGCTGGCCGCGACCGCGATCGCCGGGGCCGGGCTGGCGCTGGTGTATCTGGCGGCGCGGCGGCTGGTGGCCGCCCCCGCCGGGCCGCGCCCGCGCGGGTTGCTGGCACGCGCCCTGCGCGCCGAGCGCTGGCGGATGGCTCGCGGCGGCCCGCTGCCCTACGCGGTGGCGATCGCGCTGGGGATGGCGGCGGTGGCGCTGCCGCCGGCAGGCCCCGCGGCGCCCGCCCGGGCGGCGGCGATCACCTGGCACGGGCCGGAGGCACGGGCATGATCCTGCGGCTGACCCTGGTCGGGCTGATCGCGGCGGGGTTGCTGGGCTTCGGGCTGCTGGCCTGGGTTGCCACCCACCCGGCGGGGACGAAGCCGCAGGTGGCGCGGGTGGCGGTGCTGACCGCGGCCCACGCCATCGCCCCGGGGGCGTTGCTGAAACCGGACGATCTGGCGGTGGCGCGGCTGAAGGGCGTGCCGCCGGCGGGCGCGGCGCCGAATACGCCGAAGGCGCGCCGGGCGCTGGTGGGGGCGATGGTGCGCCGGGCGCTGGGCGCGGGCGAGGTGATCCGGCCGGCCGACGTGCTGCGCCCGGGCGATCACGGGTTCCTGGCTGCGGTCCTGCGCCCGGGGATGCGGGCGATCACGGTGGGGGTGGATGTGGTCTCCGGCACCGCCGGGCTGATCTGGCCGGGCGACCGGGTGGACCTGATCCTGACCGAGGCCACCGCCGACCCGAACGTTCCGGCCGACCACCGGGTCTCCGCCGAGACGGTGCTGGCCGATGTGCGGGTGATCGCGATCGACCAGCGGCTGGTGGAGGGGGCGAAGCCCGGCGGGCCGGCCGGCCACACCGCGCAGACGGTGACCCTGGAGGTGACCGCGGCCGAGGCCGAGCGGGTGGCGGTGGCGACGCGGCTGGGCCGGTTGTCGCTGGCGGTGCGCGCGGCCGAGCGCGGGACGGCGCGGCCGGCGCGGCCGGTGACGGTCTGGGCCGGCGACGTGGCGCCCGCGCTGCGCCTGCGCCCCGCGGCACATGCGCCGAGTGCCGTGCGGCTGTGGCTGGGGGTCGCGGGCGGCAAGGAGATCCGGTTCTGATGCGCCGGTTCGCGCCGGGGCTGTGGCTGATCGGGGTGCTGTTGTGGGCTGGCGCGGCGGGGGCGATGACGTTGCGCCCCGGCGACGGGCGAGTGGTGACCTTGGCCGCGCCGGTGGCCAATGTGTTCGTTGCCAACCCGGCGGTGGCGCAGGCGCGGCCGGCGAGCCCGTCCAGCCTGTTCGTGTTCGCGATCGCGCCCGGGCATACGACCATCGCCGCGCTGGACAGCACCGGCCACCCGGTGGCGATGCTGCGGGTGGCGGTGGTGCCCTCGCAGGAGGTGGCCGGGGAGGCGCGGGCGGCGCTGGCGCGGGTGCTGCCGGAGGCGACGCTTTCGGTGGCGCAGGAGCCGAACGGGCTGCTGGTGACCGGCACGGTGGCGACCCCGGCGGAGGCGGCGCGCGCGATCGCGGTGGCCCGGGGCTTCGTGCCGGCCGGGCAGAGCGTGGACAACCAGATCACGGTGCGCGCATCGATCCAGGTGACGTTGCAGGTTCGGATCGTGCAGATGTCGCGGACGATCAGCGACAAGCTGGGGATCGACTGGCAGGCGCTGGGGACGATCGGGAGCATCGGGATGCTGCCGGCGCTGAACATCGGCGCCAACGGGCTGACCGGGGTGCCGTGCGCGGCGGGAGCCTCGATGGAGCTCAGCATTCTCTGCCGCGGCACCAACCTCAACGGCACCCTCGACGCGCTGGCCCAGGACGGGCTGGTGCGGATGCTGGCCGAGCCGAACCTGACGGTGATGAGCGGGCGGAAGGCCAGCTTCCTGGTCGGCGGGCAATTCCCGGTGCCGATCCCGGCCGGCCCCAGCAATGGGGTGACGATCACCTACAAGAATTTCGGGGTCTCGCTCAACTTCCGCCCCACCGTCTTCAGCCACGACCGCATCGCCATCCATGTGGCCCCCGAGGTCAGCCAGATCAGCAGCGCCAACGCCGTGAGCATTCCCGCCGGCAGCGCCACCTTCGTGGTGCCCTCGCTGACCGTGAGCCGGGCCGAGACCACCGTGCAGCTGGGCAGCGGACAGAGCTTCGCCATCGGCGGGTTGTTGCAGGACACCATCAATGACGGCGCCAGCGGCATCCCGAACCTGAGCAACGTGCCGATCCTGGGGGCGATGTTCCGCGACGACCAGTTCAGCCGCCAGCAGACCGAGCTGGTCATCATCGTCACCCCGATCATCGTCCGCCCGGTGGACGACCCGGCCGCGCTGCACCTGCCGGCGCCGCACTACCACGCGCCGTCGGATTTCGACCGGCTGCTGCGGATGCGCCAGGTCGGCCACCCCGATCCGTCGCTGCCCCGGCATGTGCCCGGCGACGCGGGGTTCATCCTGAAATGAGCACCATTCCTCGCAGCCTGGCCCTGCTGCTTTGCTTCACCCTCGCCGGCTGCCACGAGTACGACACCTACAACCGCCCCGGGGTCTGGCACCCCGACGACGCCAACGCCGCCAACATCGCCGCCATGGCCTCCCGGCCCGGGGATCTGATCCGCGGCCACGGCGCGGGCGAAACCGACGGCCGGGCGGCGGTCGGCGCCATCGACCGCCTGTGGCCCGACTCTTCCCCCACCGCCACCGGCCCCGCCGCCCCCACCGCCGCGAAAGGCTTCGCCGCCCCCCTCGGCACCGGCGCCAAATCCGGTGCGCCATGACCGAAGCCCGTCCCGACCGCCCCGGCATGATCGCCTTCGCCGCCGACGGCCAGACCGAGCTCGCGCTGCGCGACGGGCTGGCCGAGGCGGTCAATGCCGCGCTCGACATCCGCCGCGGCGGCATCCACGCGGCCATCACCGCGATGCAGAAATCCGCCACACCCCGCGTGCTGATCGTCGATCTCGGCGGCCAGGACGAGCCACTGTCGGCGCTCGCCGCCCTGGCCGAGGTGAGCGAGCCCGACGTGATCGTGCTCGCCATCGGCGATCCCGCGGATCTCGACTTCTACCGCGCCCTGACCCGCGGCCTCGGCATTCGCGACTACCTGCCGAAGCCGCTCACCCGCGACAAGGTGGCGCTGCATTTCGCCCCCATCGTCTCCGGCCAGGCGGTCTCGGAACAGAGCGTGCTGGGCAGCCAGGTCATCACCGTCACCGGCGCTCGCGGCGGGACCGGGGCCAGCACGGTGGCGCTGAACCTCGCCTGGCATTTCGGCGTGCTGGCCCGCCGCCACACCGTCCTGCTGGACCCCGACCTGCACATGGGGGTGGCGAGCTTCCTGCTGAACCTCCGCCCCGGCGCCGGGCTGCGTCAGGCGCTGGAAAACCCCGAACGCATCGACAGCCTGCTGGCCGAGCGGGCCGCCGTCCCCGCCTCCGACCGGCTGCATGTCCTGGCCGCGCACGAGAAACTGACCGCGCCGCTGGCCCCCGCCGCCGGCGCCGCGGCGGCGCTCCTGGAAGCGCTGCGCAAGCGCTACAATTTCATCGTCGCCGACGTGCCGTTCCGCCCCGACCCGCTCTTCCGCGAGCTGCTGGACCTCGCCAATCAGAGGGTGATCGTAATGGAACCCACACTGGCCTCGCTGCGCGACGCGCTGCGGCTGCTGGCACTGCCGGCGACCCCGGGGCAGAGCCGGCGCGCCATCGTGGTGCTGAACCGCGCCGCGAGTTCCGGCGGCATCACCCGCCGCCAGGTGGAGGAGGCGCTGGGCGTGACGGTCGATGTCGCCATCCCCAACCTGCCGCGCCAGATCAGCGCCGCCGCCACCCTGGGCGAACCGGCGATCGGCAAGCATGGCGGGTTCCGCGCCGCCATCGCCGAACTGGCCCGCCAAGCCGCCCCGGTGCGGCTGGCCGAGGCCGCCGCCGCCGCCGCGCCGCCCCCCAGGCCGGGCTTCAGCCTGCGCCGGCTGCTGCGCCCCGCGGCCTGACGGGGCCCATGGACAACCCGGCACCGCGCGCCTACCAGCCGCCCATGCCCCAGTCCTTCGATCTGATCGTCATCGGTGCCGGCCCGGGCGGCTATGTCTGCGCGCTGCGTGCCGCCCAGCTCGGCCTTTCCGTCGCCTGCGCCGAGAAGCGCGCCACCCTCGGCGGCACCTGCCTCAATGTCGGCTGCATCCCGTCCAAGGCGCTGCTGCAATCGTCGGAAAACTACGCCGCCCTGACCCATGATTTCGCCGCCCACGGCATCACCGCCGGCGCGATCACGCTGGATCTGGCCAGGATGCAGGCTCGCAAGGCCGAGGTGGTCGGCGCCAACGTGAAGGGCGTGGAGTTCCTGTTCCGCAAGAACAAGATCACCTGGCTCAAGGGGGAAGCCACCATTCCCGCCCCCGGGCGCGTGGCCGTTGCCGGCACCGAATACCAAACGAAACACATCGTCATCGCGACCGGCAGCGAATCCACCCCCTTGCCCGGCGTCGCAGTCGATGAGCAGCGCATCGTCTCCTCCACCGGCGGGCTGGAACTCACCGCCATCCCGCGCCATCTGGTGGTGATCGGCGGCGGCTATATCGGCCTCGAACTCGGCTCGGTCTGGCGCCGCCTCGGCGCCGAGGTCACGGTGGTGGAGTTCCTCGACCGCATCGTCCCCACCATGGATGGCGAAGTGGCACAGTCGTTCCAGCGCATCCTCGCCCGCCAGGGGATGAAGTTCCGCCTCGGCACCAAGGTCACCGCGGCCGCCACCACCGAGACCGGCGTCGCCCTGACCCTGGAACCCGCCAAGGGTGGCACGCCCGAGACGCTGGAGGCCGACATCGTCCTGGTCGCGGTCGGCCGCCGCGCCGTTACCGCCGGCCTCGGCCTCGAAGCGCTGGGCGTGGCCCGCGACGACCGCGGCCGCATCGTCACCGATGCCCACTACGCCACCAACATCCCAGGCATCTCCGCGCTGGGCGACGTGATCGCCGGCCCGATGCTCGCCCACAAGGCCGAGGACGAAGGGGTGGCGCTGGCCGAACGCCTCGCCGGCCAGGCCGGACATGTGAACTACGACGTGATCCCCGGCATCGTTTACACATGGCCCGAGGTCGCCGCCGTCGGCCGCACCGAGGAGGAGCTGAAAGCCGCCGGCATCGCCTATCGCATCGGCAAGTTCCCCTTCACCGCCAACGGCCGCGCCCGCGCGCTCGGCGACACCGACGGGTTCGTGAAGATCCTGGCCGACGCCGCCACCGACCGGCTGCTCGGTGCGCATATCATCGGCCCGGATGCCGGCACCCTGATCGCCGAACTCGCCACCGCGATGGAGTTCGGCGCTTCGGCCGAGGATGTCGCCCGCATCTGCCATGCCCACCCGACGTTGTCGGAGGCGGTCAAGGAAGCCGCCCTCGCGGTCGATGGCCGGGCGCTCCATATCTGACCGTGCGCCGCCGATCGCCCTGACGATGGGCGATCCGGCCGGGATCGGCGGCGAGCTGACGCTGAAGGCTTGGCTCGCCCGCCGCGACACCGGGCCGGTCTTCGTCGCGCTCGATGACCCCGACCGGCTGCGCGCGCTGGCGAGAACCCTCGGCCTGCCGGTGCCGATCGCCGATTCCGCCGATCCGGCGGGGTTCGCCAGGGCGTTGCCGGTTTATCCGGTGTCGCTCGCTTCACCCGCGATGCCCGGCCGGCCCGACCCGGCAAATGCCCCTTCGGTCATCCGGTCCATCGAGACGGCGGCGCGGATGACGCTCGCGGGGCAGGCGCGCGCGCTGGTCACCAACCCGATCAACAAAGCGGCGCTCTACGGCGCCGGCTTTGCCTACCCGGGGCATACCGAGTTCCTGGCCGCGCTGACCGGAACCAGCGGGCGGCAGGAGATGATGCTGGCCATCCCGGGGTTGCGGGTGGTCCCGGTGACGGTGCATGTCAGCCTGCGCGCGGCGATCGCGGCGCTGAGCACCGAGCGGATCATCGCCGCCGCGCGCACCACCGCGGCGGCGCTGCGACGGGATTTTGCCATCCCGCGCCCGCGGCTGGCGATCGCCGGGCTCAACCCCCACGCCGGCGAAGACGGCGCACTCGGCAGCGAGGAACGCGACCTCATCGCCCCCGCTATCGCCGTGCTGGCCGCAGAGGGGGAACAGGTCTCCGGCCCCTGGCCGCCGGATACGATGTTCACCGCCCGTGCGCGCGCCAGCTACGACGCGGCGATCTGCATGTATCACGACCAAGCGTTGATTCCTCTCAAAACTCTTGACATGGATCGTGGGGTGAATATAACCCTGGGGATGCCGATCGTCCGGACCTCGCCCGACCATGGCACGGCCTATGACATCGCCGGGCAGGGCATCGCCGATCCTTCCAGCCTCATCGCCGCACTCGACCTTGCGGGCACGCTTTCGGAGCAACGATGACCCTCCCATCACCGGCACAGCGGTCTTCGCGCGGCAGACGGGCGGCGTCGCGAGGCCGGGAGGCCGAAGCACTGGCAGCGCAGGCGCTGGAACGGGACGGGTGGGAAATTCTGGGCCGGCGTGTGCGCACGCAAGCCGGGGAAATCGACCTTCTCGCCCAGCGCTCAGGGCTGATGTCGGTGGTGGAAGTGAAGGCCCGGCCGCGGTTGGCCGATGCCGCTGCCTCCCTCACTCTGCGTCAGCGCCACCGTCTGTACACCGCCACCGAGCTGGTGCTCGCCGAACATCCCGACTGGGGAACCGAAGGCGTGCGCTTCGACATGATCGTGGTGGACGCCGCCAATACCGTCCGGCGCATCAAGGATGCGTTCCGGGGGGGGATGATGGGGTAGCCCCGCCGCCGGGGACCCAGAGCCCCCCGCCAGCGGTATCATCGAGCGCGCGGGCCAGCACGAACAGGTAATCGGACAGCCGGTTCAGGTACCGCCGCGCCGCGGGCGTGACCGGCTCGACCGCCGCCAGGCGAACGACCTCCCGCTCGGCCCGGCGCGCGATCGTCCGCGCCAGATGCGCCGCGGCCGATGCCGGCGACCCGCCCGGCATGATGAAGCTGGTCAGCGGCGGCAGCGCCGCGTTCATCGCCGCGATCTCCTCTTCCAGGCGCGTCACCGCCGCATCCGTCATGCGCAGCCGCGCGCCACCCTCTCCCGGCACCGCGAGGTCGGCGCCGAGGTCGAACAACTCGTTCTGCCGCTGCGCGAGAGACCCATCCGGCGTCCGCCCGCCCAGCGTCGCCCGCACCAGCCCGATCGCCGCGTTGGTCTCATCGACGGCGCCGATCGCCTCGATCCGCGGCGATTCCTTGCCCACCCGGCTGCCGTCACCGAGCGAGGTCATCCCGCCATCGCCGCCGCGGGTCACCACCCGGTCGATCCGCACCGGTCCCGACGATGCCCGTCTAGCCATATCGCACCGCGACCAACCGCTTGGTTCTCACCCCTGCCTCCTTTGTCCAACCCGGACGACCGGCGGCGGCCTCACCGCCGGTCGTCGCGTGGTCAACCCTCTGGGTGGCTCAGGACTTCGCGGCGTGCAACCCTTTCGCCAGTGCCGCCTTCTCGCACACATACGATCCATGCTTGGTCTTGCCGA
>JAKBCO010000047.1 GCA_021807785.1 Pseudomonadota bacterium | reverse complement strand
GTCGCCTTCGCCGCCGGAAGTTTCAGTTCGGCCAGTTCCAGCAGCCCTTGCAGGTTCTGCACGACCGGCGTGTTGCCCTGCGCGGCGCGCACGCGCTTGAGCGCCGCCGCCGCCTTGTCCATGTCGCCGGTCTTGAGCGCGGCCAGGAACAGCGCCTCGCCCACCTGCGGCTGCTTCGGCGCCAGGGTCAGTGCCTTGTCGAGTTCGCTCACCGCCGCGTTGGCATGACCGCTTTGCAGGAGGGTGGAGGCAAGCTGGGTGCGCACCCCCACATCCTTGGGCGCGCGCTTGGCCGCCTGCTCGAACTCCTTCGCGGCCTGCGCCGGATCGCCGACCGCGGCATAGGCGCGGCCGAGCATGTCGAACGCCTGCGCGTCGGCGCGGTGATCGGCCACCAGCCGCGCCAGCGGCGGGATCGCGCGCTCCGGATGGTGCAGCTTGAACTCGATGGAGGCCAGCAGCTTGGCCCCGTTCGGGTCGTCCGGCACCTGGGCGACGTAGCGGCGGGCCGAGGCGGCGGCGGCTTCCTCCTGACCCAGGCTGTCCTTCACCGCCGCCTGCAGGAACCAGCCCTTGACCAGGGTGCGGAACATCGGTTGCAGCCGGTCCAGCACCTGGTCGGCCTCCTGGTTCTTGCCCGACTGGTGCATCAGCACCGCCTCCAGGAACATCGCCTCGGCGTTGCCCGGCAGGACATGCAGCACGAACGCGACGTCGGCCGTGGCGAGGGCGAACTTGCCTTGCGCGATCAGCAGATTGGCGCGCAGCAGCCGGGCCGGCAGCGCCGGCGGGCGCTGGGCGATGACGGTGCCCAACAGCTTGAGCGCGCCCGGCATGTCATGCTGGATCGCCATGATCTGCGCTTGCAGGGTGCGCCCGCGCACCGATTGCGGCGCCGCCGCCATCCCGCGCGCCAGCTTCGCCTTGGCCGCGTCCAGCTTGCCCTCGGCCAGCGTCAGCCGTGCGTCGGTGAACCAAGCCACCGAGTTGGTGGGATCGAGCGCCTCGGCCCGCGCGAAGGCCGCTTTCGCCTTGGGCAGTTCGGTCAGGGTGAGGTAGGCCGACCCGCGCGCCACCTCGATGTCGGAGTCCACCGATTTGTCGTGTCCGGTGGGTTTCAGCTTGTCCAGCAGCGCCTGCGGCCGGTTCTGCGACAGGATCGCCTGCGCCAGGAGCGGGATCACGAGGCGCGGGTTGTAGCCGCGCTTGCGCGCCGCCTCGGCCTGGGTCTCGGCCGCCGCCGGGTTGCCCTTCTCGAGCTCGACCCGGGCCAGCAGGTAGCGCGCGATGCCGCTTTGCGGATCGGCGCGCACGGCGTTGCGGAGTTCGATCTGCGCGGTGTCCAGATTGCCCTTGGCCATCGCCGCCTCGGCGCGCGGGATGTAGTTCGCGGCGCGCGCGGGCGTGGCCAGCCCCACGCCGAGCGCGACCGAGGCCGCAATCAGGGTGGCGCTCAACAGGCGGGTGCGTGTCATTCTCGGGTCCCTTATCGCCGCGCGGGGCGGCTTCTAGCACGGCGGCAGCATCGCCCGCCACTTATCCCTCGGCCGTCGGCTCCAGCAGGCAGGCATCGCCATAGGAGTAGAACCGATAGCCCGCGGCGATCGCATGGGCATAGGCCGCGCGCATCCGCCCGAGCCCCGCGAAGGCGGATACCAGCATGAACAAGGTCGAACGTGGCAAGTGAAAATTGGTCAACACCCGATCTACGGCACGGAAACGATACCCGGGCAGGATGAACAGATCGGTTTCGCCGGCAAAGGGACGCAGCGTCCCGTCCGGCGCGGCGGCGGATTCCAGCAGCCGGAGGCTGGTGGTGCCCACCGCCACCACCCGCCCGCCGGCGGCGCGGGCTTCGTTGATGGCCTCGGCGGTCGCCGCGTCGAGTACCCCGCGCTCGGGGTGCATCCGGTGCGCCGCCGGATCGCCCTCCCGCACCGGCAGAAAGGTGCCGGCGCCGACATGCAAGGTCAGCGTCGCGCGTCGCACCCCGCGCGCGTCCAGCGCCGCCAGCAGGCCCGGGGTGAAATGCAGCCCCGCGGTGGGGGCGGCGACGGCGCCGTCGTGGCGGGCGAAGACGGTCTGATAATCCTCGGCGTCCTCCGCCCCGGGGCCGGCGGGCCGGGCGATATAGGGCGGCAGCGCCAGGCTGCCGGCCTGGCGCAGCGCCGCCGCGAAGGCCGCGCCGGCAAGCGAGAAGCGCAGCCGCACCCCGCCATCGTCGGCGCGCGCGGCGACGCTGGCGGTGAGCGCCGGCGCGCCCTCGAACGCCAGCACGTCCCCCACCCGCAGCCGCCGCGCGTTGCGCGCCAGGGCGTGCCAGCTGCCGTCCGCCAGCGGCCGGTCGAGGGTGATGCCGACCCGCGCCGCACCCCGTCGCGCGCTCAGCTGGGCCGGGATCACCCTGGTGTCGTTGCTGACCAGAATGTCACCCGGGGCGAGCAGGTCCGGCAGGTCGCGCACATGGTGGTCGGCGAGGCCGGCACCGACCGCGAGCAGCCGCGCCGCCTCGCGCGGGCGGGCGGGGTGCTGGGCGATGCGGTCCGGCGGCAAGTCGAAATCGAAATCGGCGAGCTCCATCTGCCCCCCTTGCCGCCCCGTGCCCGCGGGTGCAAGCGCGGCCCCATGCAAAGCTTCCTGATCGATCGCCGCCCCACCGTCGGGTCCACCAGCGACGAAGCGCGCCGCCTCGCCGCCGAGGGGGCGCCGCCCGGCCTCGTGGTCACCGCCGCCGAGCAGACCGCCGGGCGCGGCCGGCAGGGGCGCGGCTGGGCCAGCCCGGTGGGCAATCTCTACGCCTCGGTGCTGCTGGCCCCGGCGGTGCCGCCGGCGCGGCTGCCCGAACTCGGCTTCGTCGCCGCGGTGGCGGTGGCTTCGACGCTGGACGGGTTCCTGCCCGAGGGCGCGATCGGCCTGAAATGGCCCAACGACGTGCTGGCGCGGGGCGCCAAGATCGCGGGGCTCCTGGTGGAGCAGGCCGACGGGATGGCGATCCTGGGCATGGGCGTCAACCTCGCGGTGGCGCCCGCCGACACGCCCTATCCGGCCACCACCCTCGCCGCCTGCGGGGCGGTGGTCACGCCGGAGATGGCGCTGGAACGCCTGCTGGAGGCGCTGGGCCACGCGCTCGCGCGGTGGGAACAGGTGGGCTTCGCGCCGATCCGCGCCGCCTGGCTCGCCCGCGCGCACCCGCCTGGCACGCCGCTCCGGGTGCGGCTCGGCGGCCCGGCGGCGGCAGGGGTGCTGGAGGGGCGGTTCGTCGGGCTGGATGCGGACGGCGCGCTGCTGCTGGCGACCGAGGCCGGCCAGCGCCGCATCGCCGCCGGCGAAGTGCTGGCGTGAGCGCCGCCCTGGTGCCACCCTGCCTCCGGCAGCGAAGGCGACGCCCATGCGCATCACCGCGATCGAGGATCTGCACTGCGACGGCGGCTGGCGGGATTTCTCGTTCCTGAAGATCAGCACCGATACGGGCCTGGTCGGCTGGTCCGAATACATGGAATCCTACGGCTCGCAGGGGCTCTCGGCGGTCATCCGCCGCCTGGGGGAGCGGCTGATCGGCGCCGACCCGCGCCCCGTCGAGCGCCACAGCGCGTTCCTGCACGGCGTCACCCGCGCCGCCCCGGGCGGGATCAACCAGCAGGCCATTGCCGCCATCGAGAACGCGCTGGTCGATCTCAAGGCCCGCGCCCTCGGCGTGCCGGTCTATGAGCTGCTCGGCGGGCCGATCCGCGAGCGGCTGCGGCTCTACTGGTCGCATTGCGGCACCTACCAGACCCTGCATGGCGAGGCGTTCCGCGCCTGGACCGGGGCGGCGCCGATCCGCGCGCTCGATGACGTCGCCGCCCAGGGGGCGCGGGTGGCGGCGGCCGGGTTCCGCGGCCTCAAGACCAACATCCTCCGCCTCGGCGCGGCGCCAGGGGGCGCCCCGGGGCTGCACATGCCGGGCTTCAACGCCCCGTTCGCGCCCGACCTGCCGGTGGAGCGCGACCTGATCGCCGCGCTGCGCGCGCAGATGGCGGCCTTCGCCCGCGGCGCCGGCCCCGGCGTCGGGCTGCATCTGGATCTCAACTTCAACTTCCGCACCGAGGGCTATATCCGCATCGCCCAGGCGCTGGAGGAGTTCGACCTCGCCTGGCTGGAAGTGGACAGTTTCGATCCCGCGGCGCTGGCGGAGATCCGGCGCTGTTCGCGCACCCGCATCGCCTCCTGCGAATCGCTGTTCCACCGCCGCCAGTATCGCCCGTTCTTCGAGCGGCAAGCGGTCGATGTGGCGATCATCGACGTGCCGTGGAACGGCATCCTGGAGGCGATGAAGATCGCCGCCATGGCCGAGGCCTACGAGATCAACGTCGCCCCGCATAATTTCAACGGCCACCTGGGCAGCCTGATGAGCGCGCATTTCTGCGCCGCGATCCCGAACTTCCGGGTGATGGAGATCGACATCGACGACGTCGCCTGGAAGGACGCGCTGGTCTCCGCCCCGCCGGTGATCGAGGCCGGCGAACTGCTGATCCCGACCGGCCCCGGCTGGGGGGCCAGCGTCAACGAGGAGGTGATCCGCGCTCACCCGCCCCGCGGGGCGGTCTGGTCGTAGCTTAGCCCAGCCCGGCCACCCCCAGCGCCTGGCCGAACCGGCGCGAGGCCTCCTGCGGGTCGCCGTATTTCCGATGCACGGCGCTGTGCTGGGCCGCGGCCAGCAGCAGCCGGTCGCGGTCAGGACTGCGGTTCTTGCCGAAATCCTCCAACATGCACTGGGCGATCTCCTGGTTGTGCGGATCGTTGCCCAGCCGGCAGGCGGCCAGCGCCAGCCGGCGCACCAGCGGCGCGCGGTCGGCATCGGTATCCAGATAGGCCCGCGTCCAGGCCAGGCTGTCCGGCCCGTGCAGCGACAGCACCGCGCCCTCCACCCGGTCCAGCACCTGCGCGGCCGACATCCCCTCGGCCGCCGCCGGAGCCTTCGGCACCCCGCCGGTGAGATCGCCGGTCAGGCGCTGATGGGCGGCATCGCGGTTGAGGAAGGAAGCGGCCACGAACAGCAGCTTGAGCCGCAACGGATGCTCGAAGGTGTCATAGAACCAGCCCAGCGTGTTGCAGTATTCGTAGCAATGCTGCGGCATCGAGAAGTTGGTGTCCTTCTCGGTCTCGATCACCACCTGCGCCGCCGCGACCTGGATCACGTCCAGGATCTGCCGCGGCCCCTTGCCGGCCAGCAGAAGTTTCACCATCACATCGATATAGGCGGGTTCCGGCTGGCGGATCAGGGCGTCGATCAGCGCCGCCTGCTCGGCGGCATCCAGCGGCGCGGTGTTGGCCAGCAGCGCGGTCTCCCGCTCGCTGGCTCCGCCATAGGGGACCGCGTGCAGCGCCTCGCCGTCGATGAACATCTTCACGACGTTGCAAGCCATTTCGTAGGTGGAATACCAGCGCGGCCCCACCGCGATGTCCAGCGCGCCGGCATAGAGCACGTCATGGGCATCGTCCCAGCCCACCGCGTCGCCGATCTCCACCGTCGCGCGCGCGCGATAGGCCTTGTGGCCGGTGGTGTAGGACCGGTTATACAGCATCCGGTCCTGCACATCGATCAGCCCGGCGAAGGCGAGCTCGGCCAGCACCTCCCGCCGGTGCGGCTTGTCCTGCATCAGCCCCAGGAAGACGCGATAGGCTTCGATCACCTCGCCGCGCTCGACCAGGGTGAGCCAATGGCCCAGCCGCTCGCGGATCGGGCCCTCCAGCCGTTGCGGTTGCTGATCGGCCCAGTAGATCTGCGGCGGCGGCGGGTTCTGCACCGGCCCGCCGCGGAAACCGCGCATGTAATGGCCGGGCGCCTTGCCCACCTTCTGGTTCCAGATGTCGAGGCCGGTCGGGATGTACCAGATCGTCTGCGCCAGCGGCAGCGCCGCCAGCGGCCCGCCCAGCAGCTTGCTTAGATGCAGGCTGGCGCGGGCCGACAGCAGGCAATGGTCGTTGTTGACGAAATTCGGGTAGCCGTCATCGATGCGCTGATGATACGGAACATGGGTGTAGGGGGCGTGGATACGCACCGCCTGGCCCACGATCTCGGGCAACGGGCGGCCGGCCCGGACCAGATCATAATAGGCGGCACTGGCCCCCACCTGATCGCGGGCGAGAATCCGCTCCTCGAGCCGGGCATACAACTTGCCGGTATCCGACGAAACCTGAGCCGCCTGCGACATTCTGAATTTCCTCACCGAAGCCGGGATCACCGTCCCTACCGGCAGGTATCCTGGACACGCCCCGGCTGCGGGGTCAACTGCCCGGGATGGGGTGAAGGAAGGCCAGGGGGCGCTGCCCCCTGGACCCTTGCCAGGGGACTGGTCCCCTGGACCCCTCGGACTGGGTTCGGAGCGGGAGGGGGTCCAGGGGGGCAGCGCCCCCCTGGCCTTTCTTTCATGCCGCCCGGGCGTATTGCACCGGCAGTTCGGGTTTGTGTCCCAGCGCCCGCGCGGCGCGCAGCGGCCAGGCGGGGTCGGCGAGCAGGGCGCGGGCCAGGAACACCAGGTCGGCGCGCTGGTTGGCGATGATTTCGGCGGCATGGGTGGGTTCGGTGATGAGGCCGACCGCGCCGGTGGCGATGCCGGTCTCCCGTTTCAGGGTTTCCGCGAACGGCACCTGGTAGCCCGGGTGCAGCGAGGGGATGCGGATGTCGGGGCTGATGCCGCCGCCCGAGCAGTCGATCAGGTCCACGTCCCCGCGCGCCTTCAGCATCTTCGCCAGCGTCACGGCGTCGGCCAGCGCGAGCCCGCCCTCCTTGTAATCGACGCAGGAGAGGCGGACGAACAGCGGCAGTTCGGCCGGCCATTCGCCGCGCACCGCGTCCAGCACTTCCATCAGCGCGCGGGCGCGGCCGGCGAGGTCGCCGCCATAGGCATCGTTGCGCCGGTTCGACAGCGGCGAGAGGAACTGGTGCAGCAGGTAGCCGTGCGCGGCGTGGATTTCGACGATGCGGAGGCCGGCCTCGCGGGCCATGCGCGCGCTGGCGGCGAACTGGCCGACGATTTCGGCGATCTCCATGGTCGAGAGCGGGTGCGGGTCGGTAGCGCCGGGGACGAAGGGGATGGCGCTGGGGGCCATGGTGACCCAGCCGCCCTCGGCGGGCGCGATCGGCTTGCCGCCGTCCCACGGCACCTGGCTCGATCCCTTGCGCCCGGCGTGCGACAGCTGGATCGCCGGCACCGCGCCGTTGCGGGCGATGATGGCGGCCAGCCGCGCGAGCAGCGCCTGCTGGCGCGGTTCCCACAGGCCGAGGCAGCGATGGCTGATGCGCCCGGGGGCCGAGACATGGGTGGCCTCGGTGAACACGATCCCGGCCCCGCCGGCGGCACGCGCGCCGAGGTGCTGGAGATGCCAGTCGTCGCCCAGCCCGTCGGTGGCGCTGTATTGGCACATCGGCGAGACGGTGACGCGGTTGCGCGCGGTCACCGAGCGGAACGTGACGGGTTCGAACAGGGCGGGCATCGGGCAGGCTCCGGTTGCGGTCTGGGCGGCTTCTAGCTTGGCGCGTCGGGCCTGGACAGGGCCGCCGGCGGGGTGTGACCTGCGATCCGGACACGCAAGGACGGACCATGACGAAGACGCGGACCGCGGATTCCGCCGCATTGCTGGCGGAGCTGGAATCCTGGGTGCGGATGGAGACGCCCACCACCCATCCGGCGATGGTGAACACGCTGATGGATCAGGCGGAGGCGGCGTTGCGCGCCGCCGGCGCCGAGCTCACCCGCCATCCGGGCACCGACGGGTTCGGCGACACGCTGGTGGCGCGCACCCCCGGCCGCGCGGCGGCGGATGGGCGGATCGGGCTGATCGCCGGGCATCTGGACACGGTCTGGGACCCCGGCACGCTGGCGCGGATGCCGTTCCGGGTGGAGGGCGATCGCGCCGGCGGGCCGGGGATTTTTGACATGAAGGCCGGCAGCTTCCTGGCGCTGCACGTGTTCTGCGCGCTGTTGCGCCAGGGGGTGCCGACCGCGCGTCCGCTGGTGCTGCTGCTGACGCCGGACGAGGAGGTGGGATCGCCGACCTCGCGCGCGCATATCGAGCGTGAGGCGCGACATGCCGCGTGGGCGCTGATCCCCGAGCCCGCCGGGGCGGGCGGCGCCTGCGTGACCGCGCGCAAGGGGGTGGGGCGGTTCGTGCTGCGGGTGACCGGGCGCGGGGCTCATGCCGGCAACGGGTTTGCCGACGGCGCCTCGGCAGTGGTGGAGCTGGCCGAGCAGATCCGCGCCGTCCACGCGATGGTCGATCAGGACCGCGGGGTGACTTTGAACGCGGCGCCGGTGTGGGGCGGCACGCGGCCGAACGTGATCGCGCCGGAGGCGGGCTGCGAGATCGATCTGCGGGTGAGCACCGCGGCGGATGGGGCGACGATGGAAACGGCGCTGCTGGGGATGGCGGCGCGCACCCCGGGCTGCGCGGTGCGTGTGGAGGGGGGAATGAACCGGCCGCCCTATGCCGAATCGCCGGGCGGGCTGGGGCTTTATCAGGTGGCGCGCGAGGTGGCGCACGGGCTCGGGATGAAGCTTCCGAAGCAAAGCCGCGGCGGCGGATCGGATGGCAATTTTACCGCCGCCCTGGGGGTGCCGACGCTGGACGGGCTGGGCTGCCCGGGCGGCGGGGCGCATGTCGCCTCCGAGCATATTCTGTGGCCCGAGCTGGGCCGGCGGGCGGCGTTGCTGGCAGGGATTCTGGAGGCGCTGGGGTAGGGCGCCGGCCGCAAGCCGGCGCCCTTGCCCGTCAGCGTCGGGCGTCAGGCGTGGACCAGCGGGCAGCCGGTCTCGGCCAGCGGCTGGAACGCATCCTTGCCCGGGGTGGTGGCCATCAGCTTGTAGAAATCCCACTTCTTCTGCCCGGCCGAGGGCGGCTTCACCTGCCACAGGTACATGTTGTTCAGCACCCGGCCGTTCGGCTCGATGGAAACGTCCTTCATGTAGAAGTCGTTCACCTTCATCGCGCGCATCTTCTTCGCCACCACCGGACCTTCGGTGGTACCGGCCGCCTTCACCGCCTTCAGCCAGTGGAACACCGCCGAATAGAGTCCGGCGTGCTGCTGCGCCGGCGGCTGGTCGATGCGCGACCAGAACCGCTTGCCCCAGGCCGCCGCCGCCGGCGACATGTTCCAGTAGAAGGAGTTGGTCAGCACCAGCCCGGCGGCGTTCTTCTGCCCGACCGAGATCACGTCCTCGATCGACATCAGCAGGGTGGCCAGCTTCTGCCCGCCCTTGGTGATGCCGAACTCGGTGGACTGCTTGAGGCAGTTCTGCAGATCGGTGCCGGCATTGGCGAAGCCGATCACCTGCGCGCCCGAGGCCTTGGCGCGGATCAGGTAGGAGGAGAAATCCGCGGTGCCGAGCGGGGCGTTGACGTTGCCCAGTACCTTGCCGCCGGCCGCCTTGATGAACTTCTCGGTGTTGTCGCGCAGCGAGTAGCCGAATTCATAGTCGGCGGTGATGAAGAACCAGGTCTTGCCGCCCTGCCTGGTCAGCGTGCCGCCGGTGCTCTTCGCCAGCGCATAGGTATCGTATCCAAAATGGAAACTGACCGGGGAGCACAGCTTGTCGGTGAAATCCGTCGCCGCCGGGCCGGTGCACAGATAGATCACGTTCTTCTCGCGGGAGACCTGCTGTACGCCGAGCCCGGAGGAGGTGGCCGAGCCGTCGCCCAGCACGTCCACATGATCCTCGGCGATCCATTGCCGGGCGAGCGCGCTGGCGATGTTGGGCTTGTTCTGGTCGTCGGCCTGGAGGATCTCGATCTTGCGGCCCAGCACGGTGCCGCCGAAATCCTGAATCGCGAGTTCGGTGGCGATCTTCGAGCCCGGCCCGCCAACGGTGCGATAGGGGCCGTTCATGTCGGAGACCAGGCCGATCTTGACGGTCTTGGAGACGCTGGCGGCGCGCACCAGCGCCGGTGCCGCGAGCGGCGTGGCGGCGAGCGCGCCCAGGGTGGCGCGGCGGGTCAGTTTATTCACGGATGTCTCCCCGTAAGGTTGCTTGCACCTTGGCGCATAGCGGATTCCGCCCGCCGCGCAAACCGCCCCGGTTGCCCGATCGGCCCCGTCTTGCCAGTCTCGGCGCGCAACCGAGGAACCGTCCCATGCCGATGCTCGCCGGAAAGACCGTGCTGCTGGAACTGCTGAAGCAGGAGGGCGTGCGTGTGCTGTTCGGCAACCCCGGCACCACCGAACTGCCGCTGATGGACGCGCTGGCGGTGGAACCGGCGATCCGTTACGTCCTGGCGTTGCAGGAAGCCCCGGCGATGGCGATGGCGGATGGCTACGCTCAGGCTTCCGGCGGGCTGGCCGCGGTCAATCTGCACGTCGCCCCCGGCCTCGGGAATGCGATGGGGATGCTCTACGACGCGCAGAAGGCCGGTTCGCCGATCCTGGTCACCGCCGGCCAGCATGAGCAGACCTTCAACTTCACCGAACCGCTGCTGTGGGCCGACCTGCCGCGCATCGCCCAGCCCTTCGTGAAATGGGCCCATGAGGTGCGCCGGCTGGAGGACCTGCCGCGCGCCATCCACCGCGCCGCCAAGACCGCGCTCGCCCCGCCCACCGGCCCGGTGTTCCTGTCGCTGCCCGGCGACGTGCTGACCGGCTCGGCCGAGGTCGAGCTCGGCGCGCCGTCGCGCATCGCCACCGGGCTGCGCCCGGACGCGGCGGCGCTGGCGGAGGCGGCGCGGCTGATCGCGCGCGCCGAGCGGCCCGTCATCATGGCCGGCGACGCGGTGCCGGCCGGCGGGGCGCTGGCTGAGCTGGTCGCGTTCGCCGAGGCGATCGGTGCCCCGGTGTGGGACGAATGCATGGCCAGCCGGGCGATGTTCCCGGCCTCGCACCCGCTCTGCCGCGGCAGCTTCGCGCGCCTGCCGCATGTGATCCGCGGCATCCTGGCCGAGCACGACCTGCTGATCTCGATCGGCGCCGATCTGTTCACCCTCTCGCTGCCGGGTTCGGTCGAATCGCTGCCCGAGGGGATGGGGATCGTGCACCTGGACACCGATCCGTGGGAGCTGGCGAAGAACTACCCCGAGCAGGTCTCGCTGCTCGCGGACCCGAAAGCGGCGCTGCCGGAGCTCACGGCGGCGGTGCGCGCGGCCCATGGCCCGGCCGGGGCGGCGCGGGCGGCGGAGCGGCTGGCGCGGCATCGCGCGGCGGGCATCGCCGGGCTCGAGAAGCTGCGCGCCGAGGCGGCGGCGCTGGCCGACCGTGCGCCGATCGCGCCGCTGGCGCTGCTGGGCGCGGTCGCTTCGATGCTGCCGCCCGGGACCGTCGTGATCGACGAGTCGGTCTCCAACGGCGCCGGGCTGCGGCGGCTGATGCCCTGCGATGACGCGGCGAGCTTCTTCGGCCTGCGCGGCGGCGGCATCGGCTGGGGGCTGCCGGCGGCGATCGGGGCCAAGCTGGCGCAGCCCGAGCGGCCGGTGGTGGCGCTGATCGGCGACGGCTCGGCGATGTACACCATCCAGGGGCTGTGGACCGCGGCGCAGCAGAAGCTGGCGGTGGTGTTCATCATCATCAACAACAGCTCGTATCGCATCCTGAAACAGCGCACCAACGCGATGGGCGGGTTCGCCCAGCAGACCGACCGCTATGTGGGAATGGAGCTCGACAACCCGGCGGTGGATTTCGTTGCCGTCGCCGGCGGGCTGGGGCTGGCGGCATCGCGGGCGCGGACGATCGCCGCGCTGCGCGAGCAGCTGGCCGCCGCCCTGGCCGCCGATGGGCCGAGCCTGATCGACGTGACGGTGGACCGGAGTTTCAAGCCGGTCTGACCGGCCCGGCTTTGCATCCCCATCGCCAACGGAATAGAAGCCCCGCCAATGAGCGAGGCGGAACGGACCAGGGCGGACAGCCAGGCCATCAAACGTGAGCGGGTGCTGACCGCCGCGCGCGACCTGTTCTATGCGCGCGGCTATACCTCCACCACCCTCGATGACGTGGCCGCCGCGCTGGGGGTGACCAAGCCGTTCATCTATACCTATTTCCGCGGCAAGGCGGAGTTGCTGGCCGCGCTGTGTACCCCCACCATCGCGCTGTCGCTGGACGCCATCGCCAACGCCGCCGCCGGGCCCGGCAGCCCGACCGAACGGCTGCGCCAGGCCATGGTGGATTTCGCCAAGGTGGTGCTGAGCCGGCAGGCCAACATCGCCATCTTCTTCCGCGAGGAGAAGAACCTGGCCCCGGAGGCGCTGGCCGAGATCACCGCGCTGCGCAAGCGCTTCGACCACTCCCTGTCGGCGCTGCTGGCCGAGGGGGTGGCGGCGGGCGCGTTCACCGTGCCCGATGTCAGCCTGGCGGCGCTGGCGCTGGGGGGCATGGTCTCCTGGGCCTATACGTGGCACCGCCCGGAGGGGCGGCTGGCGCTGGACGCGCTGTGCGAGCGGCTCGCCGATCTGGCGCTGCGCCTGGTCGGGGTGGCGGAGGGCTGATCCTCAGGCGGCGCGGCGGGTGATGTGCGGGCCGTGCCCGGCGGCGGCGTGCCCCGGCTCGGTCGCGGCGGCGCGGAAATAATCGAGCACGAACACCCGCACCGCGCTGGTGCGCCCGCCGGTGGCGCGGGCCGCGTCCACCTCCCGGATCAGCGCGTGGACGTCGCGTCCCTCCCGATGGCAGATCTCGACCAGCGCGTTCCACAGCTCGGGCTCCAGCCGCATCGAGGTGCGGCCCGATCCGGAGATCACGTTACGATTGACAAGGCGACTGGTGACAAGGCGACTGGCGGACACGGACACCCCCATCGGAATGGGCCGCAGTCAATCACCGCTTCACTAATCAACCGCAAAGATCGGCGCGCGATGGCGTGCGGCGGGACGGAAAATCGTGGGTTCCGGTCGCCTCGTGGCCGGCCGATGGCGTCGCTCACCCCGCCCCGGCAACCGGCGAGGCTCGGCGCGACATCGTCTCCAGCACCGCCGCCGCCGCCGCTTCGGACGGCGCCAGCCCGCCGGGCGCGCGGAGTTGCGCCAGCGCCGCCGCGGTGCCCGCGCGCTGCGCCGCCGCCGCCCCCGGGTCCGCGAGCAGTCCCGCCAGCGCCGGCGCCAGCAGGTCCGGCGTGCATCGCTGCTGGATGAACTCCGGCAGGCAGGGGGGGCCGAGCAGGTTCAGGATGGAGGCGTGCGACACGGTGACCAGCCGCCGCGCCAGCGCCGCGCTGAGGGGGTTGACCCGGTAGGCGACCAGCATCGGCACCCCGGCCAGCGCCAGTTCCAGGGTCGCGGTGCCGGATTTGCTGATGGCGGCGGCGGCGGCGGCGAAGGCGTCGGCCTTGTCCGCCGGGTCGGTCACCAGCAGCGGGCGGGTGGGCCAGGCGGCGGTGGCCGCGCGCACCTCCCGCGCCACCGGCGGGGCGAGCGGGATGACGGGCAGCAGATCCGGGTGGGCGGGGGCGAGCCGGGCCAGGGTTTCGGCCAGGATCGGCAGCAGCCGCGCGGTTTCGGTCCGGCGGGACCCGGGCAGCAGCAGCAGCGGGCGGGCGGCCGGCGGCAGGGCGTGGCGGGCGCGGAAGCGGGCGGCGTCCCCCGCCGCGTCCCCCTGGCCCGCGCCGGATTCCAGCACCGGGTGGCCGGTGAAGCGCGCCGGCAGGTGGTGGCGGGCGAAGAACGCCGGCTCGAACGGCAGCAGGCAGAGCAGCTGGTCCCACAGGCCGGGGTAGTGGCGCACCCGCCCCGGCCGCCAGGCCCAGACCTGCGGGGCGACGTAATGGATGCGCGGGATGCCGAGCGGGGCGATGCGGCGGAGCAGGCGGAAGGTGAAGCCCGGGCTGTCGATGGTGATGACGGCGTCGGGCGGGTCGGCGGCGATGGCGGCGCTGGCCTGGTTGAGGCGGGCGGCGAGGCGGGGCAGGCGGGGCAGCACCTCGATCAGGCCCATCAGGGCGAGGTCGGCGAGCGGGAACCAGGGGCGGAGGCCCTGGGCCTCCATCAGCGTCCCGCCGACGCCGGAGAGGCGGAGGGCGGGGGCGCGGGCGCGCAGCGCGGCGATGAGGCGGGCGCCGAGCGCGTCGCCCGAGGCTTCGCCGGCGATGAGGGTGAGGTGGGGCACGGGGCGAGTATAGCGCGGGGCCACGCGCCGTCAGGCCGGCTCGGCCGGCTCCGGCTGCGGGCGGGTGGTGACATAGACCAGGTGCTGGTAGCGATCCCGCGCGGGGAGCAGGAAATTGACGTTCCCGCGCCGGCCCCAGGGGGCATCCTGGTCGCGTTCCCACATGAAATCGAGAACGGACAGCAGGTGTTTCGCCACCTGGGCGTCCTGCTGCTCGCAGGCCTGATGGAAGGCGATCAGGATCTTGTCGGTCAGGCGTCGGTTGAGGGACGCCAGGGTCGCGGGGTTCGGCACCCCGGCGGCGGGGGGAAATGCGAGCAGGCCGGTCATGGCCGGAACCTCTGGAATCCCTCGGTCGCCAGCAGGATGACGGCGATGGCGGCGGACCATGCGAGCCCGCCGAGCACCGCGCCGAACAGGATGCCGCGCGCGGGGGCGAGATCATCGGCCGGGTCGGGCGGCGCGTCCTCCTCCCGATGCTCCGGGGGCGGCGGGTCCGGGAGGGGCGCGCGCAGCAGCGAGATGAGATGCGGATTGTCGAGCGGGAGGCGCCCGGGCCGACGCCGATCCGGCCGGGTCACCGCCGCGCCGGATGGCGGGGCGTCCCTTGGCGGAGGCGCGGGGTCGATGGGCATGGGCGATCCTTCGGGGCGTCGCCGGGCCGGGCGGGGCCGCGGCGCGAGGGGGAACGCTGGGCAGGCGCGGGTTACAAAGGGCTTACGGCGCGGGCGGGCAGTCTGGCGGGCCGGCGCGAGTCGGGGCACGCGGAAACTCGGGCGTGGGGGGGCAGTTCCGGCGGTTTTCCGGGCATTCGGGGGGCGGGGCGACGGATGAGTTGGGGGCGATCCGGGGGTGCGGGGAGTTTCGGGGGGGTAAATTCGCTGTGGGTGTTTCGGGGCGGCCGTGGGGGGATCGTAGGGCGGACGGTCGTGTGTGGAGTGGCAGGTTGAGGAACCACTGCTCATCTGAGGTTGGCGTACAGGGAAGATTCGTTCAAAGTAAGTTTGCTGGATCGGGTAAGGCGATGGACAGGAACCATTGGGCGCGGAAAGGGTCGGGGGCGGTGGGAAACCGGGCATGGAGATTGCGCCAAGTCCCACCTGACTATGCGGGCAGTAAGCGACCATATGGGCAGGAGTCGTCGATAGCGCAGACGGATGCCTCATGAGGACCTTGATATTTTGTACGTCCTACGTTGCGGCAGATGCGCAGTTTGTCTGGACTGCCCGATACCGACGGTGGCTTAACGCAATCCGGTCTAGCGGGGTGTGGCACGATCAGATCCTGGTCGTCGACGACGGGTCGCCAATCGCGCCTGGTTGGGACGACTGTGCGACGGTTGAGGAACCCGATCAGATCAAGGCGGACTCTCCTACGATAATGTACCGGTTCCGGGAGCGCCTCGGGCGCCACGGACTCACGGATTATCCTGGGTGGTACCGTTCGTTTGGTTTCGCCGTCACATATGCAAGATCGCGAGGATTCGAGAAAATAGTGCATATTGAGTCCGACGCGTTCCTGATATCTGACAGGGCGGTCCGCTACTTCAACTCCGCAAATGAGGGTTGGATTTCGATGTGGTCGCCAACCCACGGTTGCCCCGAAAGTGGCCTTCAAATTGTTTGTCGAGATGAACTGAACAACTGTTGCGAATTTTTTTTGCAGCCTTATTCGTGCTATAGGGGGAAGGCAATCGAAAACTTGATTCCGTTCACGGCTGTCGAGAAGAGCCTGCATGGAGACAGGCACAGGGAGACGGTAGATTATGTGCCATCGGACGCGGATTGGACGATGCAGGGGGTGGAGGCGGCCCCCCCCGGATATTTCTGGTGGTTCAAGGAGCAAACTGCGAACAAGGAAGGAGACCGCGTGACTGACCCCATGATTTCCGAGCCGAGCGCGGCAGATGGCCATCAAGGCGTGGACTACCGCGATTTTTTGGAATTTCTCGGCCGAACGCTTGTCCCGCGCACCTATCTGGAAATCGGGACAGAAAATGGAAGCTCTCTTTCGCGGATGCCATGCGATGCTATTTGCGTAGATCCTAGATTTTCTATTGCATATGATGTCTTTGTGAGGCGCAACAGACTATTTTTCTTCCAAATGACCTCAGATTCATTCTTTCTAAACAATGACCCAAGGCAGTATTTCCCTTTCGGAGTGGACATCTCATTTCAAGATGGCCTTCATTTGTTCGAGAGTCTGTTGGAAGATTTCATAAACACCGAGCGCTCCTGCCGCCGTGAATCTCTGATAGTCCTCCATGACTGCCTGCCGCCCGGGCACGCGATGGCGTCTCGTAACCGCGAGGATGCGGATGAGCCCGATGGTCGCTATTCGGGCTTCTGGACCGGCGATGTCTGGAAAATTATTCCAATTCTCAAGAAATATCGTCCTGATATCGATGTTTGCTTGGTAGATTGCCCTCCGACCGGCTTGGTCTTGTGCTCCAATCTTGACCCTAGTGATCGGACTTTGCTAGAAAATCGGGCGGCCATCTTGGGAGAGTTCGCTCGGATGAGCCTCTCCGATTTCGGATTAGAGCGGCTCTGGACCACATACCCGATGATTAATTCAAGAGCCGCCATCACCGATATAGGGTGGATCTCGCGCCGATTTGGTCTTTACCCGTCCGTTCGAGCCGATCGATATCCTCCCGACTAGACCAGGGATAGCAATACCCTCGGTCATACCTCTCGTTCGTTACGATAACATGGATAGCCTCGATTCTGCAGTCACCCCCGCCACCCCATCAAGATGGGTCGCGACACGACCCGGCGGAGCGGGGGGGGGGCAC
>JAKBCO010000277.1 GCA_021807785.1 Pseudomonadota bacterium | reverse complement strand
GACGAGGAGCGGGGGCGGCGACGGGAGGCGGCGGATGGGGGTGGCACGGAACGGCCGGAGTCTGGCGACGACGGTCCCGATCGGATGCGGCGCCCCGCGGCGGTCCCGATCGGATGCGGCGCCCCGCGGCGGTCCCGATCGAAGCCCCGGGGCGTGCGGCGATCGGCGGGATGACGGCCGACCGCGGCAATCGCCGCTCACCCCGGCCGAGCGGCCCGGGATCGGATGCCGGCAGGCTCTATTTCTTCATCCCGAGGCCGGCGAACTTCTTGTTGAACTTCGCCACCTGGCCGCCGGTGTCGATCATCCGCTGCTGGCCGGTCCAGGCCGGGTGGGATTTGGGATCGATATCCAGCCGGATCGAATCCCCCGCCTTGCCGTAGCACGAGCGGGTGGTGAACTGGCTGCCGTCGGTCATGATGACGGTGATGTCGTGGTACTCCGGGTGGATGCCGGCCTTCATGGGGGATGCTCCTGAACAAGTCGCCCGCGATGCCGACCGCGCGCGAAGGGGCGCCGTATAGCCGCCGCGCGGCGGGGGGGGAAGGGCTTTGTCGGCCGGGCCTTTGCGCCGGCCCCGGCCCGCTCTAAGTCTCTCCGCCATGGATCAGACCGCGCCGCTCGCCGACCTGCCGCATCAGCACGTGCTGTTCGCCGACGGCATGGCGCTGGAGTGCGGCGCGAGCTTGCCCGAACTCGCCGTCGCCTACCGCACTTATGGGGCGCTGAACGCCGAGCGCTCCAACGCGGTGCTGGTCTGCCATGCCCTGACGGGCGATCAATACGTGGCCGAACCCCACCCGATCACCGGCAAGGACGGGTGGTGGGACGCGGTGGTCGGGCCCGGCCGGCCGATCGACACCGGGCGGTATTTCGTGATCTGCGCCAATGTGCTGGGCGGCTGCATGGGGTCCACCGGCCCGCGCAGCCTGCGCGACGCCGCCGGCACCCGCTGGGGCACCGATTTTCCCCCCGTCACCATCCGCGACATGGTGCGGGCCCAGAAGCGGCTGATCGACCATCTGGGCATCTCCCGCCTGTTCGCCGTCATCGGCGGCTCGATGGGCGGGATGCAGGCGCTGCAATGGGCGGCCGACTACCCGGACGCGGTGTTCGCCGCCCTGCCGATCGCCACCGCCGCCTACCACTCGGCCCAGAACATCGCCTTCCACGAGGTCGGCCGGCAAGCGATCTTCGCCGACCCGGACTGGCAGGGCGGGCGCTACTGGCAGACCGAGCGCATTCCCGCCCGCGGCCTCGCGGTGGCGCGCATGTGCGCCCACATCACCTATCTGTCCGAGGAAGCGCTGGCGCGGAAATTCGGCCGCCGCCTGCAGGACGCGCCGAAATCCGCCGGCGAGGCGATCAGCCTGTTCGGCGACATGTTCGAGGTGGAAAGCTACCTCCACCACCAGGGCAGCACCTTCGTGCGCCGGTTCGACGCCAATTCCTACCTGACCATCACAAGGGCGATGGATTACTTCGACCTCGCCGCCGACCATGGCGGCGATCTCGCCACCGCCTTCCGCGGCACCACGACGCGCTTCCTGCTGGTCTCGTTCACCTCCGACTGGCTGTTTCCCACCGCCGAGAGCCGCGCCATCGCCCGCGCGCTCAATCGCGCCGGGGCCAATGTCAGCTTCGTCGAGATCCCGTCGGACAAGGGGCATGATGCCTTCCTGCTCGACGAGCCGGATTTCCACCGCACCCTGGCCGGATTCCTGTCCGGCTGCGCCGCGCGCGCGGGGCTGGCCGCGCATGACTGACCAGGTCCGCTTCCTGGCCAAGAATCTGCGCGTCGATCTGCGCCTGATCGCCGGCATGATCGAACCCAGCACGCGGGTGCTGGATATCGGCTGCGGCGACGGCACGCTGATCGACGAGCTCTTCACCACCAAGGGCTGCGACGCGCGCGGGATCGAGATCGACATGGCCGAGGTCACCCGCGCCGTCGCCCACGGCCTGCCGGTGATGCATGGCGATGCCGACTCCGACCTCGCCCACTATCCCGACGATGCGTTCGACTACGTGGTCCTCTCGCGCACCCTCCAGGCGGTGGAGCGCCCGCGCGAGGTGCTGCGCCAGATGCTGCGGATCGGCACCCGCGCGGTGGTGAGCTTCCCCAATTTCGGCCATTGGCTGGTGCGCTGGCAGTTGCTGCGGCGCGGGCGGATGCCGATGACCGCGACCTGGGACCGGATGTGGTACGAGACCCCCAACATCCACCCCTGCACCATCCACGATTTCTTCGACCTCTGCGCCGTCGAGGGCTACGCGGTGGAACGCTGGCTCGCCGCCGACGAGGCCGGCCGGCGCGCCCCCTGGCGGCGGTTTCCGCGGCTGGCCAATCTGTTTGGCGAGCAGGCGGTGTTCCTGCTGCGGCGCGGGGCTATGCTTCCGCCTCGGCCTCCCGGCGCAGGCGGTGGAAGCTCCGGCGGCTGAACGGCAGCATCGCCGCATAGAGGAGTGCGAGTCCGGCCAGCGCCGCCCAGGGATCGGCCATCAGGACCGCGGCGAAGAGGCCGATGCCCAGCAGCAGCGGCAGCACGTATTCGGCCGGGACCTTGAAGTTCTTGAAGCTCCAGACCGGCAGGGTGGAGACGCAGAGCAGCGCGGTGCCGACCAGGACCGGGGCGGTGAACAACGGGCTGCGCGCCAGCGTGCCCAGCCAGGCGATGTGGCGGGCGTCCGCCTCGAGTCCCAGAAAGAGCGGCAGCAGCGCGAGGCCCGCCCCGGCCGGCGCCGGCACGCCGGTGAAGAAGTTATAGGCATAGGCGGGCTTCGGCGCGCCCTCCAGCGCGGCGTTGAAGCGCGCCAGCCGCAGCGCCATGCAGACCGCGAACATCAGGCAGGGGATGAACCCCACCCCGCCCAGGCGGTGCAGCGAATAGAGATAGACCATGAAGGCGGGGGCGACGCCGAAGCAGAAGAAATCGCTCAGGCTGTCGAACTCGGCGCCGAAGCGGGAGACGCCGCGCAGCAGCCGGGCGATGCGCCCGTCCAGCCCGTCGATCGCGCCCGCCACCACGATGGCGATCACGGCGGGGGCGAAGTGCCCACCCAGCGCGAAGCGCAGGCCGGTGAGCCCCGAGGCCAGCCCGACCATGGTCAGGATGTTCGGCACCACATGGTTGAACGAGGGTCCCTTGTAGCGCGGCCGGACCCGCGGGCGCAGCCGCGGCCGCAGCCGGCGCACCGGCCCGCCGGAGGGGCCGCCGGGGGGCCCGCTGGGTGGCCCCGCGGGGTGACCGGGTCCCGGCACCAGGTTCATGCGTCGAGCGCGGCGATCACCGTCTCCCCCCCGATCATGGTCTGGCCTTCGGCCACCAATGGACGCACCCCTTCCGGCAGATAGAGATCGGTGCGGCTGCCGAAGCGGATGATGCCGAAGCGCGCCCCGGCGCGCACCGCGTCGCCCTCCCGCACATAGCACAGGATGCGCCGGGCGATCAGGCCGGCGATCTGCACCACCGCGATCTCCCGCCCGTCGGGCAGGCGGATCGCCAGCGCGTTGCGTTCGTTGTCGGCGGAGGCCTTGTCCAGGTTGGCGGAGACGAAGGCGCCGTGGCGATAGGCGATGCGGGTGACGGTGCCCTCGGCCGGGATGCGGTTCACGTGGACGTCCAGCACCGAAAGGAAGATGCCCACCCGCCAGCGCGGCGTGGCGCCGAGGCCGAGTTCGGGCGGCGGGGCGGCGGGGGCGATGGAGACCACCTTGCCGTCGGCCGGGGCCAGCAGCAGGCCGGGGCGGGGCGGGGGCACGCGTTCGGGGTCGCGGAAGAAATAGAGGGCGAAGCCGAGGAAGATCAGCGCCAGCCATGACAGCCAATGCCCGACCAGGAGGCCGAGCAGGAACACCGCCGTCCCACCGGCGAGGAACGGCCGGCCGGCCGGGTGCGGGGGGGCGAGGACGAGGCGGAGGGAGTCGAGGGCCATGGGGCGGGTTATGAGGGGCGGGTGGGGGCGG
>JAKBCO010000046.1 GCA_021807785.1 Pseudomonadota bacterium | reverse complement strand
GGGCTTCGCCCGCCACCAGCAAGCTCGCCCCGGCGCCCCGCCGAAACAGGCTCGTCCTCCCGCGGACCGCCGGTTCGCCTCCGGCTGCGCCCCGCCCCATCGCGCGGTAACGCGGTTGGCCTCGATGACCGGGCCGCGGCCACAAGGGCACGGACCCGCACCGGGCTGACGCCGTGCCGTCGCGGACGCATTCGGGCCGGGGGCGAGCCGGCCATGACGGGGAGACCGCGACGCCGGCACCGAGCGGAGGGTCCCGTTCAGCCGGTCTCGACAACCGCCCCGCCCGGGTGTTGCATCCGCCCGAAGCAACCGAACATCCGGAGGATCCGATGGCCAAGGCCCCCACCACCGCCAGCCGCGACCGCGTGCGCGAGACCGTCCCCAAGCTGATCGATGTCACCGAGAAGGTGCTGTTCGGCGACATCTGGGAACGCCCGCAACTGTCCAAGCGCGACCGCAGCCTCATCACCTGTGCCGTCCTGGTCGCCACCTATCGGCCCGAGCAGCTCAAGGGCCATCTGACCCGCGCCCTCTTCAACGGGCTCAGCAAGGAGGAGCTCTCCGAGCTCATCACCCATGTCGCCTTCTACGGCGGCTGGCCCTGTGCCATGACGGCGGCCAATATCGCCCGCGAGGTGTTCGAGGCGGAGGGCTGAGCCGCCATGAAGGTCGGGTTCATCGGCCTGGGCACCATGGGTGCCTCGATGGCCGCCAATGCCTTGAAGGGCGGTCATGCGCTGGCGGTCCATGACCTTCGCCGCGAGAGCGCCGCGCGGCTGCTCGCCGCCGGCGCGACCTGGGCCGACAGCCCGGCGGCGGCGGCGGCCGGGGCCGAGGTGGTCCTGACCTCGCTGCCCGGCCCGCCGGAGGTGGAGGCGGTGGCGGCAGGCCTCGCGCAGGGGATGCGCGCGGGATCGGCTTGGTTCGACCTCTCCACCAACTCGCCCACCCTGATGCGCCGGCTGCACGGCGAATTCGCCGCGCGCGGCGTCGATGTGCTGGACGCGCCGGTCTCCGGCGGGCCGCGCGGGGCGGCGAGCGGCAAGCTCGCGATCTGGGTCGGCGGGTCCGAGGCCGCCTTCGATCGCTGCAAGCCGGTGCTGGATGCGATCGGCGATCAGGCCCGCTATGTCGGGCCGATCGGCGCCGGATCGGTGGCGAAGCTGGTCCACAACCTGTTCGGCTACATCATGACCACCGGGCTGGCAGAAGTCTTCAGCATGGGCGTGAAGGCGGGGATCGAGCCGCTGGCGATCTGGGAGGCGGTGCGCCAGGGCGCGATCGGCCGGCGCGGCGCCTTCGATGCCATGCCGGATCAGTTCCTGCCCGATGCCTACGAACCCCCCGCCTTCGCGCTGCGGCTGGCGTTCAAGGACGTCTCGCTGGCCTGCCAGCTGGGCCGCGAACTCGGCGTGCCGATGCGGCTGTCCAACCTGGTCCAGGCGGAGATGCAGGAGGCGATGAACCGCGGCTGGGCCGGGCGGGATTCCCGGGTGGCAATGAAGTTGCAGACCGAACGGGCGGGGGTGGAGATCAAGGTGGACCCGCAGCGGCTGGCTGAGGCGGTGGAAGGGATGCGCCGGGCGTGAGCCTGCCGGTCACGATCCCGCTCGCCGGGGTCTCCAACTTCCGCGACCTCGGCGGCTGGCCGGCCGCCGGGGGCGCGGTGCGCCCGGGAATCGTCTTCCGCGCCGCCGCCCTGGCCGGGCTGACGGAAGCGGATGCCGCTGTCGTGCGCCGGCTGGGCGTTGCCGTGGTTTGCGACCTGCGCGGCGAGGCCGAGGCCGCCGCGGCGCCGTTTCCCGCCAGCCTGTTGCAAGGTGTCGCCTACCGTCCGCTGCCGATCGAGCCGAGCGTCGGCGCCTCGCTGCGCGACATCCTGGCCACCCGGGCGGCGACCGGGGCGGATGCGCGGGCGCTGATGCGCGAGGCCTATGTCGCCTACGCCGCCGACTGGGCGGATCGCTACCGGTTGCTCTTCGAGTTGCTCGATGCGCCCGGGGCCGGGCCGCTGCTGTTTCATTGCTCGGCCGGAAAGGACCGCACCGGCTTCGGCGCGGCCCTGATCCTGACCGCGCTGGGGGTGGGGTGGGAGGCGGTGATGGAGGACTACCTGGCCACCAACCGGCTCTGGCGGGGCGATACCGTGGCGGCGGACGATCTGCCGGCGGATGCGGCGGAGATTCTGCTGACGGTGCAACCGGGGTTGCTGGAGGCGGCATTCGCGGAGATCCGGCGGCTGGGCGGGTTCGCGGCCTATGCAGCCGAGCGGCTGGGGCTGGATGCCGGACGGATCGCGCGGTTACGCGCAAGGTTGGTCGACGGGTAATACCAACCGGCTTTACGGCTGACTCTTCTCGCCACAAAGCCGGTTGGTATGCCCGCCGGCTACGCCTTGGCCGAGGGCCGCGCCTGCATCGCCGCGAACCAGGCGGCGATGCGGGTGTTCTCCGGGTTCAGCGGCTGACCCACGCCGCTGCCGAAATCGAGGAACACGAACAGCAGGATATCCGCCAGGGTGAAGCGGTCGCCGCAGATGAAGCGCCCCTCCAGCAGCCGTTCCACCCGGCCGATCCCGTCCTGCGCCACCAGCTTCAGCCCCGCCGCCGCCTCCGGCAGCACGCGGATACGGTTCTGGAACAGCTTCAATCCCTCCGCGAAGCGAAACCCGTTTGCCAGCGGCTCCAGGATGTGCAGGTCGATCCGCCGCATCCACATCCGCGTCTCCGCCCGCTGGCGCGCATCTGCCCCGATCAGCGATGCGCCGGGCGTCACCTCGTCGAGATATTCGCAGATCGGGACGATCTCGGTGATGCGGGTGCCGTCGTCGAGTTCGAGCATCGGCATCTGCCCGAACGGGTTCTTGGCGAGGTACGGTTCGCGCCGATTCTCGCCGCCGCGCAGATCCACCTCCTCGAGCGGAAGGGTGATCCCGCGCTCGGCCATGAACATCCGCACCACCCGCGGGTTGGGGCCGATCGAGTTGTAGAGCTTCATGCCGGATTCTCCTGGGGGGAATGAATGCGTCGCAGTTCGCGCTTGAGCAGCTTGCCGGCGGTATTGCGCGGCAGTTCGGGCACGAAGACCACCTGTTTCGGCAGCTTGTAGGGGGCGAGATGGCCGCGCGCATGGGCGATCAGCACCGCGCCGTCGGCGGTCTCGCCGGCGCGCAGCACGACGAAGGCGGTGACCGCCTCGATCCATTTTGGATCCGGCAATCCCACCACCGCCACTTCCGAGACCGCCGGGTGCGCGAACAGCACCTCCTCCACCTCGCGGGAGGCCACCAGCACGCCGCCGGTGTTGATGACGTCGCGGATACGATCGACGATGTAGAGATAGCCGGCGTCGTCGAAATACCCGACATCGCCGGAATGGAACCAGCCGCCGCGGAAAGCCTCGGCGGTCTCCTCGGGCTTGTTCCAGTAGCCGCTGAGCAGATAGGGCGAGCGATGCACGATTTCGCCATGCACCCCGGAGGCGACGTCGTTCATCTCGGTATCGACCACCCGGGTTTCCACCGCGTAGCTCGGCCGCCCGCAGGAGGAAGGGCGGGCGGCGTGTTCCTCCGGGCGCAGCAGGGTGGCGAAGGGGGCGATCTCGGTCTGGCCATAGGCGTTGTAGAGCCCGGCCTGCGGCAGCCGGGCGGCAAGCTCGGCCAGCACCGGCCCCGGCATGATGGAGGCGCCATAGACGATGCGGCGCAGCGCGCCGAGCTCCCTGGTGGCGAAATCCGGGTGGCGCAGCAGGCTGATCCAGACCGTGGGCGGGGCGAAGAAGCTGTTGATCCGCTCCGCTTCCATCAGCCGCAGCACGGTGGCCGGCTCCGGCGCCTCGATCAGCACGGTGCGGGCGCCAGCCATCAGCTGCGGCATGGTGATCGCGTGCATCTGCGCGGTGTGATAGAGTGGCAGCGCGGCGAGCCCGCGGTCATCGGCGGACATATCGAAATGATGCAGGACCGCGGCGTATTCGGCGAGGATGGCGCGATGCGTCATCATCGCCCCCTTGGGCGCGGCGGTGGTGCCCGAAGTATAGACGATCTGCGCCAGGCTGTCCTCGTCGATCGGCGGATCGGGCGGGGTGGGGATGGCGGCGTCGCGGGCGATCGCCACCGGGCCGGCCGGATCGTCGGGATCGAGCGGGCGGAGCATCGTGCCCGGGGGCAGCGCGCCCAGCGCCGGGGCCAGGGCGGCGGCGGCGAACACCGCGCGAGCGCCGGATTGTTCCACGATATACGCGAGCTCGCCACCGGTGAGCGCGTAGTTGATGGGCACATGCACCAGACCCGCGCGCAGGCAGCCGAGCCAGAGCAGCAGATAGGCATCCGAGTTGCGCCCGAAGGCCGCCACCCGGTCCCCGGGCCCCAGCCCGAGCCCCAGCAGATGCGTGGCCATCCGGTCGGCGCCGGCGTCGAGGGCGGCGAAGCTCCAGGAGCGGGGGCCGAACACCAGCGCCTCCCGGTCCCGATGCACGCGGGCCACCCGGCGCAACATGTCGCCCAGCGTGTCGCGGCGGGCGCGGGCGATCGGCGCGTTCATTGCGCCGCTTCGGCCTCGATCTCCACCTGCCAGCGCGGGTCGGCGAGGCCGGCCACCACCAGCAGGGTGGACGCAGGCGCGTGGGTAGCGAACAGCGCGTCGCGGGCGGCGCGATAGGCGGGGATCAGGGCGCGGTCGGTGAGGAAGGCGGTGGTCTTGACCACGTCGGCGATGCCCATGCCGTGGCCGGCGAGCACGGCTTGCAGATTGGCGTAGGCCTGGGCGATCTGGGCGGCGCCGTCGGCGGCCACGCTGCCGTCGGGCGCCTGGCCGACCTGGCCGGAGATGACCAGCCGCCGATGCGGGCCGGTGACCAGCGCGGCGTGGGAGTAGCGGGTGGCCGGGGGGCGCACGCCGGGCGGGTTGGACAGAGTGATGACCGGCATGGCGCGTGGCTCCTCCCTGGTCGTTGAAGGGAGTTTGGCCGGTGGCGGGGGGGAGGTAAAGTGGGGCGCAGATGGCCGGCGCCGAGCGACAGGCCCCTTACCCCATCCCCTCCAACGCCGCCCCCACCGCGAACACCGTCGCCTCGTCGAAGCCGCGCCCGATCACCTGCAAGCCCAGCGGCAGCCCGTCCGCATCCACCCCCGCCGGCACGCTCATCGCCGGCACGCCGGCCAGATCCGCCGGCACGGTGAACACGTCATTCAGATACATCGTCACCGGGTCGTCCATCTTCTCCCCCTGCCCGAAGGCGGCCGACGGCGCGGTGGGCGTCAGCAGCGCATCGACGCCACGGAACACCTCGTCGAAATCCCGCTTGATCAGCGCCCGCACCTTCTGCGCGCGCAGATAATACGCATCGTAATAGCCGGCGGAGAGGACATAGGTGCCGATCAGGATGCGCCGGCGCACCTCGGCCCCGAACCCCTCCGCCCGCGAATGTTCGTAGAGCTCCCGCAGATCCCCCCCACCGGCGGCGCGGAAGCCGAACCGCACCCCGTCATAGCGCGCCAGGTTGGAGGACGCCTCGGCCGGGGCGATGATGTAATAGGTCGCCAGCCCATATTTCGTGTGCGGCAGCGAAACGTCCACCACCTCCGCCCCCGCCTCGCGCAGCCGGGCGATGCCGTGCGCCCACAGCGCTTCGATCTCGCCCGCCATGCCCTCGGCGCGGTATTCGCGCGGCACGCCGATGCGCAACCCCTTCACCCCGCGCCGGCAGGCCGTCCGATAATCCGGCACCGGCAGATCGGCGGAAGTGGAGTCCTTCGGGTCATGCCCTGCCATCGACCCCAGCAGGATCGCACAATCCTCCACCGTGCGCGCGAACGGCCCGGGATGGTCCAGCGAGGAGGCGAACGCCACCACCCCCCAGCGCGAGCAGCGCCCGTAGCTCGGCTTGATGCCGGCGATGCCGCAGAACGACGCCGGCTGGCGGATCGACCCGCCGGTATCGGTTCCGGTCGCCCCCATCGCCAGCCCCGCCGCCACCGCCGCCGCCGACCCGCCGGAGGAGCCGCCCGGCACCAGCACCGCGTCGGGATCCTGGCGGCGCCGATGCGGGTTCGCCACCGGCCCAAAGGCCGAGGTCATGTTGGACGAGCCCATCGCGAACTCGTCCAGATTGGCCTTGCCCAGGAACACCGCGCCGTCGTCCAGCAGCCGGCGGGTGACGGTGCTTTCATAGGGCGGGATGAAATTACCCAGGATGCGGCTGCCGGCGGTGGTGCGCACGCCCTCGGTGCAGAACAGGTCCTTGATGGCGAGCGGGATGCCGGCGAGCGGGCGGGCGGTGCCGGCGGCCAGCGCCCGGTCGGCCGCCGCGGCGCGATCCAGCGCGGCCTCGGCAGTGACGGTGATAAAGGCATTGAGGCGCGGGTTTTCGGCCGCGATCGCGGCCAGATGCGCCTCGGTCAGCGCGACCGCGGTGAAATCCCCCCGGCGCAGCCCATCGGCGGCGGCGGCGATGGTCAGCTCGGTCAGGCTCATTCCACCACCTTCGGCACGGCGAAGAAGGCACCGATCCGTTCGGGCGCGTTGGCCAGCACCGCGTCGGGGTAGCCGCCGTCGGTCACCACGTCCTCGCGCATCGGCAGCGCGTTCGCCGCCGCCCCGGCCAGCGGCTCGATTCCGGTCACGTCCACTTCGTTGAGCTGCTCGATCCAGCCCAGGATCCCGTTCAACTCCTCTTGCAGGCGCGGTACCTCGGCATCATCGACATGCAGGCGCGCCAGGGCGGCGATGCGACGAACCGTCGCGGGATCGAGCGACATGCGAAGGCGACCTTTTCCGGGAAACCGGGCCGGACCATAACGGCGCGCATGGCGCTCTTCAACCTGACCGACTTGGCGGCGCGGCTTGCCCCCGGGCAGCGCCTGCTGGGGATCGATCCGGGGCGCAAGCGGATCGGGCTGGCGCTGTCGGATGCGGAATGCCGGCTGGCCACGCCGCACAGCACCCTGGCGCGAGGGAAGCTCGCCGCCGCCGCCGCCGCCATCGGCGCCATCGCCCGCGCGCAGGGGGTGGGCGGGCTGGTGATCGGCTTGCCCTTGCAACCGGACGGGAGCTTCGGTCCCGCCGCCCAGGCGGCGCGGGACTGGGCGCTGGCGCTGACCGAGGCGACCGCGCTTCCGGGCGCGATGCAGGACGAGCGGTTGAGCAGCGTCACCGCGGCCGATTTCCTGGCCGAGCACACCGCGCTGAGCGCAACCAAGCGCCGGGCGGTGATCGACCGTCTGGCCGCCGCCGTCATCCTGCAAGCGGCGCTGGACCGGCTAGGCGATCAGGCCGCATCCTCCCGCCGGTCGCGCACTTTCACGTAGGCGAGCGCGGCGTGCGCCTCGCAGTAGGGTTTGCCCTGCAGGGCGGAGTCGTCGCAGAAGCGGAACCCGGGCGTGCCAGGTTCGCCCAGCGGCCAGCAACAGGTGACGATGCGCCCGCCATAGGCACGCGAGGGCGGCACGGTGACCAGCCGCGGCGCGACTTGCCGGACCGGCGGCGGGGCCACCACCGGGCGCGGTGCGGCGGCCGGCTGGGGCGGGGCGACCGGGGCGGGGCGAGGCGGCGGCGGGGCGGCGACCACCGGAGGCGCCGCGACTTGCCGGGCCGGCAGGCTGGGCAGCGGCGGCAGGGTGGGGCCGCAGGCGCGCGGCGGCGCCGGACCCCGGCGGCGGGCGCGCGGGGCCTCGCTGTCCCAGCGGATAGGCGACGGGCGGGCGAGCAACTCCAGCCGGTGCGCCTTGCCGACCACCGCGTTCTTCGAGACGCCCAGGCGGCGGCCGATCTCGGCGGTGGACACACCCTCGGCCCAGAAGGCGCGCAGGCGTTGGATGGTTTCCTCGGTCCACTCCATCTTGTGGCTCCCCTTCTGCCAAGCCCTGCATGTGGTAGCCGGCCTCGGCCCGGCGAACAAGCGAAGAATGCGGGGGGACCACAAAATCCTGTGGAAAACCAGGACTAGAACAACAACCCCTTGCGTAGCATCCCGTGGACGCCCTTCTCTCGGTTGACCGTCTGGGTGACGTGGAAATCCACCGCCAGGGAGCAGAACTGGTAGGCCTGCTGGCGCGACAGGTTGGTGCGCGCGGTGATGAAGGCGATCATCTCCCTGAGCGCGGTCTTCATCGCCACGTCCAGGTCCTCGTGCATCCCCATGGTGATCCAATGGGTCGCGGTCTCGGCACGCGGGTAGCGCAAGGCCGGGTCGCGCGGGCCACCCCCCTTGTGCAGGGTCAGGGTGAAGGTGCCGGTCAGGCAGGTCTCCAGGGCGTTGATGCAGACCTCGCCGTCGCCCTGCACGCCATGGCCGTCGCCGGCGGAGAAATTCGCCCCGGGGACGAACACCGGCAGGAACAGGCGGGAACCGGCCCCGAGCTCCTTGTTGTCCAGGTTGCCGCCATGGGCGCGCGGCTCGATGGTGGAGATGGTGCCCCACTCGGGGGGCGGGGCGACGCCCATCACGCCGAAGAACGGGGCCAGCGGCAATTCGGTGCCCCAGGGCAGGCGGCAAATGTTGCGGGCGCGGTCGATCGGGATGTGGCTCAGGTAGCGTTCCGGGAAATCCTCGGGCAGGGTCCCGGCCAGCGGGCGGAAGCCGCAATAGCCCCAGTCGGCGCCGAAGCCGATGGCGTCGATGGCGATCTCCAACATGTCGCCCGGCTCGGCGCCGGCCACCGCCACCGGGCCGGTGAGGATGTGCCCGCCGACGCGCGGCGGCGCGGCGTCGTGGATGGCGCGCAGGGCCGGAGGGATGGCGAGGCCCGTCTCCGGGCCGGGGAGGATCTCGGTCATGCCGGCGCAGACGCAGTCGAGGATGACGGTGTCGCCCGAATTGACGGTGAGCAGCGGGGCGTAGCGCGCGTCGAAACTGCCCCAGCGGATGGTCTCGGGCGCGGCGGACAGGCGGTGCGGCATGGGGTGGGGACTTTCGATAGTTGCGGGGCGGTAAGGGGACCGGGTTCAGGTCTTGCCGGGCAGGGCGATCCCGGTCAGCGCCTCCCAGACGCGGATCACGAAGGCATCGTCCTTGGCGCCGTTGCCCAGCGCCGCCGCGCCCAGGAACAGCTGATGGGCGGTCGCCGCCAGCGGGGCGGGAAACGCCAGCGCGCGCGCCTGGTCCAGCACGATCCCCAGGTCCTTGACGAAGATGTTCACCGCCGAGGCGGGTGTGTCGTCGCCGGCCAGGATATGCGGCACCCGGTTCTGCCACATCCAGGAATTGCCGGCCGAGGAGCAGATCACGTCATAGAGCACCTTCGGGTCGGCGCCGGCGCGGATGCCGAGCGCGAGCGCCTCGGCCGCCACCGCGATATGCGTGCCAGCCAGCAGCTGGTTGACCATCTTCACCGTCGAGCCGATGCCGGCGGACGAGCCCAGCCGCCAGACCTTGGCGGCGATCGCCTCCAGCGCCGGCCCGGCCCGCTCGAACGCTTCCGGGGCGCCGGAGGCCATGACCGTCATGCTGCCCGCCTCCGCGCCGGCCCGCCCGCCGGAGACCGGCGCATCCAGCATCAGGAGCCCGGCCGCGTTCAGCCGCGCCTCCAGCAGCCGGGCGAATTCGGGGGCGACGGTGGCCGAGCAGATCGCCACCGCCCCTGCCGGCAAGCGGGGGACGCAGCCCTCGGGACCGAACAGCACCGCTTCCTCCTGGGTCGCGTTGACCACCAGGATCAGGACCGCGTCCAGCCCCTCGGGCAGCGCGTCGGGGCGCTCCACCGCCGCGGCGCCGGCGGCGACGAGGGCGGCGCGGGCCGCCGGGCGCAGGTCGCAGCCGGTGACGCGGTGGCCCTTGCGGTGCAGGTTGAGCGCGGCCCCCATTCCCATGGTGCCCAGTCCGATGATGCCGATATTCATGGTTGCGGGTCTCACGGGTTGTTGCGGAAACGTTCCACCGCCGCCACCAGGGCGCGGCGAATGCCGGGCTCCAGCGCCGAATGGCCGGCGTCGGGAATGACCGACAGCCTTGCCGCCGGCCAGGCGGCAGCGAGATCGAAGGCCGAGACCGGCGGGCAGATCATGTCGTAGCGGCCCTGGACGATCTCCGCCGGAACATGGCGGATCCGGTCCATCCCCGCCAGCAGTCCCTCGGGCGGCAGGAACAGCCCGTTGGCGAAATAATAGGCCTCGATCCGCGCCAGCCCCAGAGCGGTGCGGTCCTGGGCGAAGGCGGTGACGGTCTCGGGACTGGGCAGCAAGGTGCTGGCCGAGCCTTCATAGACCGACCATGCCCGCGCCGCCGGCAGATGCACCGTGGGGTCGGGGTCGGTCAGGCGGCGCAGATAGGCGCCCAGCAGGTCGCCCTGCTCGGCCTCCGGCAGATGGCCGGCAAAGGCGGCGTGAGCTTCGGGAAAGACCGCGCCGAGGCCGCGCAGGAACCAGTCGAGCTCCGGCGGGCGGCCGAGGAACACGCCGCGCAGCACGCAGCCCGCCACCTGGTCGGGATGCGCCTGGGCATAGGCCAGCGCCAGGGTACTGCCCCACGACCCGCCGAACAGCAGCCAGCGATCGATGCCCAGATGCCGGCGCAGGGTTTCGATATCGCCCACCAGCGCCGGGGTGGTGTTGTCGGCGAGCCCGCCGAGCGGGCGGGAACGCCCGGCGCCGCGCTGATCGAAGATGACGATGCGCCAGAACCCGGGGTCGAAGAAGCGCCGATGCACCGCGCCGGCGCCGGCGCCCGGACCGCCATGCAGGAACAGCGCCGGCCTTCCGTGCGGGTTGCCCGCCTGCTCCCAGTACATGACATGGCCGGCGGACAGCGGCAGATAGCCGGTCTCGAACGGGCCGATCTCGGGGAAGAGGTCGCCACGGGGCATGGGCGCGATGGTATAGCGGGTGCGATCAGGCACGGAAGGGGTTCGGATGACGCGGCTATGGGTGGGCGCGGGCGCCCTCAACGGGATGATGGCGGTGGCGATGGCGGCGCTGGCCGCGCATGCGCTGGGCGGGCTAGGGCCGGCGCGGCTGGGGATGGTGGTGGACGCGATCAGGATGCAGGGATGGCACGCGCTGGCGCTGCTGGGCACCGGCGTCTGGGCCGGGCAGCGCCCGCCCGGCCGCGGCCGCACCCTGGCCCATGTGGCGGGGGCCGCATTCCTGGTCGGCACCGTGCTGTTCTGCCTCGGCGTCTATGGATTCGCGCTGGAAGGCTGGGGGGTGGTGGCGGTGGCCCCGGTCGGCGGCAGCCTGCTGATGCTGGGCTGGGCGGCGCTGTTCGTCTCGGCGCTGCTGGGTTAGCCCGGATGTCGCACCGGAGCGCGGCGCGATGGCGAAGGGATTTGCTGGGCCGGCGCCCGCGCGGAGGGTGAGGAAGCCGGGTCAGGCGCCGATCCGGCCGGCCCGCACCAGCCGCCCGGGGCGCGCGCCGGTGTCCTGCCCGTGCTCGAAGACCGGCTCTCCCGCCACCAGCGTGGCGGCATAGCCATCGACCCGCTGCACCAGCCGCCGCCCGCCGGCCGGCAGGTCATGGACCAGTTCCGGGTGATGGATGCGCAGCCGGTCGAAATCGATCACGTTCACATCCGCCCGCAGTCCGGGCACCAGCCGGCCGCGATCGGCGAAGCCGAAGAAATCGGCGGTCTCGCTGGTCTGCCGCTTCACCACCTGCTCCAGCGGCAGCCCCGGCCCGCGCGCGCGGTCCCGCGCCCAATGGGTCAGCATGTAGCTGGGCAGCGAGGAATCGCAGATCAGCCCGCAATGCGCGCCGCCGTCCGACAGCCCCAGCACGGTGGCGGGATCGGTCAGCATGGCGCGGATCACGTCGTGATCGCCGTGGACGTAGTTGGTGACGGGATAGAACAGCATCCGCCCGCCGTCGCCGCCGGCCAGGTAGTCGTAGGCGAACGCCGCCGGGTCGGCGCCCTCGGCGGCGGCCATGGCGGCGATCGAGCGGTCCGCGGTCGGCTCGTAGTCGGGCGGATCTCCGAGCACGTACATCCGCTCCCAGTTGGACGCGATCGGGCGTTGCAGCGGCGGCTGGATCGCCAGCAACGCCTCCGACACCGGCTCGGCCAGGATCGCCGCCCGGATGGCGGGATCGCGCAGCCGCGCCAGCCGTTCCGCCGGCGTCAGCGTGGCCAGCGCGGCAAAGCCGGGCCGCGCCGCGAACGGGGTGAGCGAGGTACCGAGGCCCAGGATCACCCCCACCGGCCGCCCCGCGACCTGCGCCGTCACCGCGGCACCTTGGGCGCGGGCGCGATGCACCCCGGCCATCAGCCGCCGCCAGCGCCCGGGGTCGGACGCGCGGTCGGTCAGCAGGAACCACACCGGCCGGCCGGTGTCGCGGGCCTGTTTCGTGATCCAGGCGAATTCGGCCGCCTCATCCTCGAAATCGCTCAGCATCCCGAACGCGCCGGCGCCGGCGGTGCCCAGGGCGGCACCGATCCCCAGCAGTTCCGCCTCGGCGGCATAGCGGCCGGGCACGCGCTCGCCGCTGGTGGTGCGGTGGGATTCGGTGCGCGAGGTGGTGAAGCCGAACGCGCCGGCGGCCAGCGCCTCCTCGGCGAGCCGGCGCATCAGGGCGATGTCCTCGGCGCGCGCCGGCTCGCGGCGGATGGCGCGCTCGCCCATCGCATAGACCCGCAGCGGGTGGTGCGGCAGCTGCGCCGCGACGTCGATGGTGCGCGGCAGGCGGTCGAGCGCGTCGAGGAATTCGGGGAAGCTCTCCCAATCCCAGTGCAGCCCCTCGGCCAACACAATGCCGGGAATGTCCTCCACCCCTTCCATCAGGTCGATCAGCGCGGCGCGGTCGGAGGGGCGGCAGGGAGCGAAGCCGACGCCGCAATTGCCGAACAGGATGGTGGTGGCGCCATGCCAGGATGACGGCGCCAGCACCGGATCCCAGGTGGCCTGGCCGTCGTAATGGGTGTGCACATCGACGAAGCCGGGGGTGACCAGCATCCCGTCGGCATCGATCTCCCGCCGGGCCGGGCCGGCCTTGCCGCCGACCGCGGCGATGCGGCCGGCATCGATGGCCAGATCGCCGGTGACGGCGGCGGCACCGGTGCCATCGACGATGCGGCCGGCGCGGATCACGAGGTCATGCATGGCCGCGGTTCCTTCCTGAGTGTTGAGGGCAGGATCGGGCGATCCGGCCGGCAGGGCAAGCGCCGACATCCGCTCCCCTTTGGCCACCACCCGCTGGCCGCCCCCGCTGGCCGCCCCCGCTGGCCGCCCCCCGCTGGCCGGGTGCCGCCGGGCTGATAGACTGGCGCCCGACCCCACCTGCCGGAGCACCGCCCCATGCTGGATATCGCCTTCGCCGCCCCCCGCCTGCCCGCCGACGGCGCGCTGGTGCTGCCGCTGCCGGCCGGGGCGGCGCTCGCCGGTCTCGCCGCCGAGGCCGATCGCGCCACCGAGGGCGCCATCGCCCGCGCCCTGGAAGCGGCCGAGTTCAAGGGCGAGAAGGGCAAGACCTGCCTGATCCTGGCGCCCGGCGCCGGGCTCGCGCGGGTGCTCGCGGTCGGCCTCGGCAAGCCCACCGACCGCCCGGACCGGGTGATCGAGGAAGCTGGCGGGGCGGCGGTCGCCGCCCTCGCGCGCGCGGCGACGGTGGCGGTGGCGGCCGATGCGCTGTCGGCGTCGGAAGCCGCCGCCTTCGCCCTTGGGGCCGCGCTGCGCGCCTATCGGTTCGACCGCTACCGCACCAAGGAGAAGCCGGAGGACAAGCCGCGCCTGGCCGCCCTGTCGGTGCTGGCCGCCGATCCGGCGGCGGCCGAAGCCGCCTTCGCCCCGCTGCGCCCGGTCGCGGAAGGCGTGTTCCTGACCCGCGATCTGGTGAGCGAACCGCCCAATGTGCTGAACCCCGCGACCTTCGCCGCGCGCTGCCGGGAGCTGACCGCGCTGGGGCTGGAGGTGGAGGTGATGGGCCCCGCCGAGCTCGCGGCGCTGGGCTTCGGCGCGCTGCTGGGGGTGGCGCAGGGCAGCGCCAACGAGCCCAGGATGGTGGTGATGCGCTGGAACGGCGGGCCGGCGGGGGCGAAGCCGGTGGCCTTCATCGGCAAGGGCGTGACCTTCGACACCGGCGGCATCAGCATCAAGCCCGCCGGCGGGATGGAGGACATGAAATGGGACATGGCCGGCGCCGGCACCGTCACCGGGCTGATGGCGGCACTCGCCGGGCGCCGCGCGCGGGTCAACGCGGTCGGGCTGATCGGGCTGGTGGAGAACATGCCCTCCGGCACCGCCCAGCGGCCGGGGGACGTGGTCACCAGCTATTCCGGCCAGACCGTGGAGGTCATCAACACCGACGCCGAGGGGCGGCTGGTCCTGGCCGACGTGCTGTGGTATTGTCAGAAACTGTTTGACCCGCAGTTCATGGTGGACCTGGCCACCCTGACCGGCGCGATCATCATCGCCCTGGGCCACGAGCACGCGGGAATGTTCGCCAACGACGACACGCTGGCGGCGCGGCTGGAGGCGGCCGGCCGCGAGACCGGGGAGAAGCTGTGGCGGATGCCGCTGGCCGCGGCCTATGACGAGCAGATCAAATCCGCCATCGCCGACATGAAGAACGTGGGCGGCCGGCCGGGCGGGTCGATCACCGCCGCGCAGTTCCTGCAACGTTTCGTCAATGGCAAGCCCTGGGCGCATCTGGATATCGCCGGCATGGCGTGGTCGTCGAAGGACGCCCCGCGCACGCCGAAGGGCGCGACCGCGTTCGGGGTGCGGCTGCTCGACCGGCTGGTGGCGACGCATTACGAAACCAAGACGGAATGACCTCGGTCGGCTTCTACCACCTGACCCGCACCAGGCTGGAGGCGGCGCTGCCGGCGCTGCTCGCGCGTACCCTGCGCGAGGGGGAACGCGCGGTGGTGCTGGCCCCCTCGCCCGAGCAGGTGGCGGCGCTGGACGCGGCGCTGTGGGAGGCGCCGGGCGAGGCATGGCTGCCGCACGGCACCGCCGCCGACGGCGATGCGGACTTGCAGCCGATCTGGCTGACCGCGACCGAGGAGGCGCCGAACGGCGCGCGCTTCCTGTTCCTGACCGGCGGGGCGGCGACCGCGCGCTGGGACGCCTATGCGCGGATTTTCGACCTGTTCGACGGAACCGACGCCGAGGCGGTGGCGGCGGCGCGGACCCGCTGGCGGGCGGCGGCCGCGGCGGGGCTGGCGCCGGTGTACTGGCAGCAGGGACCGCGCGGGTGGGAGCGGAAGGCGGGGTAGCGCGCCCCCTACCCGCGCCCCCGCGTCACCAGCCGCCCCGCCCGCGCCGGCGTGGCCGCCCCAGCGGCGAAGGCCGACTGGCCGTTGACCCAGGTCTCCGCGATCCCCTCCGCCGGCAGGGTCGGCGCGTCATAGGTCGCGGCATCGCGCACCTGGTCCGGATCGAACAGCACCAGATCCGCGAACGCCCCCGCCCGGATCACCCCGCGGTCGATCAGGCCGAACACCGCGGCGGTTTGGCCGGTCATCTTGCGCACCGCGGCCTCGAGGCTGAACAGCCCCAGATCGCGCGCGTAATGGCCCAGCACGCGCGGGAAGGTGCCCCAGAGCCGCGGGTGCGGGCGCGCGTCATGCGGCAGCCCGTCGCTGCCGATCATCGCCAGCGGGTCGGCGAGGATGCGCCGCACATCCGCCTCGTCCATCTGAAAGAAGATCGCGCCCGCCGGCAGCAGCCGTTCCGCCGCCTCGCGCGGGGTCAGCTTCCAGTCCCGCGCGATGTCGTCCAGCATCCGCCCGGCTTGTTCCGGATGCGGCACCGACCAGGTGAGCCGCACCGGCACATCCGCGCGCAGCCGGTCCGGGATCAGCACGGTCGAGCCGGCGGCGTAGGGATAGACGTCGAAGGCCACGCGCTGCTCCCGCGCGGCGGCGGCGATGCGCGGCAGGGTCTCGGCGGAGCGGCCGAAGTTTTCCGGCATGGTACATTTGTGGTGGCTGATGACCACCCCGCTGCCGCTCTCGCGGCCGATCCGCAGCGTTTCCTCGATCGAGGTCAGCACGCCGTCGCCTTCGTCGCGCATATGGGTCACGTAGAGGCCGCCGGCCGCGCGCAGGGCATCCGCCACCGCGATCACTTCCTCGGTCGGGGCCAGGATGTTGGGCGGGTAGTAGAGACCGGTGGAGAAGCCCGAGGCGCCCTCGGCCAGCGCCTCGGCCAGGCGCGCGCGCATCCGTTCGGCTTCGGCATCGGTGGCCGGACGCTGCGTGTCCCCGCCCATCGCCTCCACCCGCAACGACATATGCCCGATCAGCGCCACCGTGTTCACCGGCGCCGGATCGGCGCGGAGCTTCCCGGCATAGGCGCCGAAACTGTCGAAGGTCCACCACTCCTCCCCGCCCAGCAGATCGAGCGGCGGCGGCGGGCGGCGGCTCATGCGGGTGGGCGAGAGGCTGATGCCGCAATTGCCCACCACCACGGTGGTGACCCCCTGCGACATCTTGCAGGCCATGCAGGCGGGGCCGCACAGCACGGCGCGATCGTCGTGGGTGTGGGCGTCGATGAAGCCGGGGGCGAGGACCTTGCCGGCGGCATCGATCTCGCGCGTGGCGGCGTGGGCGCCGAGGTCGCCGATGGCGGCGATGCGGTCGCCGGAGACGGCGACGTCGGCGCGGTAGCGGGGGGCGCCGGTGCCATCGATGACGGTGGCACGGCGGAGGATGAGGTCGTGGTGGGTCATGGCGGGGAGAGTATCATGGCCGGGGCGGCCGGTTGAAGCCGGTGGCGCGGTTGTCCGGCTGGCGCGGCGGTCCTGACATGACCGCTGGCTCGACAGCGCCGCCGTCCGGCCGGACAATCCGCCGCCCGTCAAGGAGAGGATCATGCCGCAACCCGACCACATCTCCCGCCTCGGCGTGCCCGACCCGGCGGGGCTCGATGACGACCTGCGCGCGATCTGGCGCAAATGCGAGGAGAAGCTGGGCTTTGTGCCGGCGGTCTTCAGCGCCTACAGCCTGAAGCCGCAGCGGCTGCGCCATTTCATGGCGATGTATAACGAGATCATGCTGTCGCCCTCCGGTCTGTCCAAACTGGAACGCGAGATGGTGGCGGTGGTCGTGTCCTCGGCCAACCGCTGCTACTACTGCCTGGTCGCGCATGG
>JAKBCO010000276.1 GCA_021807785.1 Pseudomonadota bacterium | reverse complement strand
AAGCCGGTCTGGATCATGCTGCGCGACAGCCCGGACTGGCGGTGGATGCAGGGGCGGGACGACAGCCCGTGGTACCCCACCGCGCGGCTGTTCCGGCAGGGGCGGGACCGCGACTGGGCGCCGGTGGTGGCGGCGGTGCGAGCGGCGTTGCAGGCACGGCTGGCGGAGGGCTGAGGGTCAGGCCCCGAGCAGCTTGAAAAATGCCGCGCCGGCGGCGAACAGGGCCGCCCCCGCAGCCATCCCGGTCAGCGCGATCTGCCAGGGGGCCAGCCGGATCTCCTGGCGCATCCGGTCGTGGGCGGCGAGCATCTCGTCGATATGCGCCATCTTCTCCCGGATATCGAGACCATTGGTGCCGGCATCGCTCACGTTCGGGGCTCCTTGACCGCTTGTATGATGGGCACATCGTGTGCCGTGGGCAAGCATGGCGGCCAGAAGGTTAATCTTCAGCTTGCGCCCACAAGCGGCCGCACCTCCTCGCACAGCAGCCGCAGCGCCCGCATCACCCCCGGATGCGCCACCCGTCCCCCGCAATCCAGCTCCGCCAGCACGCCGGCGATGCCGAGCTCCGCCCGCGTTTCGGCCAGCCGCGCCGCCACCTGCGCCGGCGTGCCGATCAGCACCAGGCCGCGCCGCGCCTCCTCATAGGTGATCTCGGCCAGCACCCGCGCCTGACGCGCCCGCTCCTCCGCCTCCGCCACGCCGGCGCGGCCGGCGCTGTCGGCCAGCAGCGCACCCTGGGCGCGGTAGTAATGGATCAGCGAGGCCTCCGCCTCCGCCCGCGCCTCCGCCTCGGTGGGGGCGACATAGACCGGGCAGCGCACATAGACCGGCCCCTCGCCGGGATGGCCGGCCTCGGTCCAGGCGGCGCGATAGGCGGCGATCGTCGGCGCCAGATGGCGCGCGGGCTCATGGCGGACGCCGACGAAGATCGGCAGCCCCTGGCGCCCGATCGCGGCGGCCGAGGCCGCCCCGGTCGCCGCGGCGCGCAGCGGCGGGCCGCCGGGACGATAGGGGCGGGGCGTCACCGCGACCGTATCGAAGTGAAAGAACCTTCCCTGGTGGCTGAATTGCGGCTCGCTCCAGGCCCGGCGCAGCAAGGCCAGCGTCTCGGCGAAGCGATCGCGGCTTTCCGCATAGGGGACCCCGTACGCCTCATAGGTGCGCGCCACCCCGCTGCGGCCGACCCCCAGGATCAGCCGGCCACGACTGAGCTGATCGACCATCGCCACTTCCTCGGCCAGCCGCAGCGGATGCGCCAGCGGGAGCACCTGCACGCCGATGCCGATATGCAACCGCTCCGTGCGCGCCGCGATCGCCGCCGCCACCGGCAGCGGCGCCGACAAGACCGACCGGTCGGGATCGAAATGCAGCTCGGCCAGCCATACCGCGTCGAGCCCCCAGCGATCCGCGGCCTCCGCCAGTTCCATGCCTTCGGCGATGGCGCGCGCATCCCCGCCCGGGCCGCGGGCGGGAAACTCGTGGAAGATGCCGAATTCCATGGGCCGTCTCCGTCTTGTTCCTGGCGCGTCTGGCGGGCAGCATGGGCGTCGGACGGGGGCGAAGCAACGCTCCCGGCACAGGAGCGCAAGATCATGGAACAGCGTCAGCTCGGCCGTTCGGCCATCCGGCTCGCCCCGCTGGCTTTCGGCGCCAACGTCTTCGGCTGGACCGCCGATCGGGCCATGTCGTTCCGGTTGCTCGACGGATTCCTCGACGCCGGGTTCGACTTCATCGACACCGCCGATGTCTATTCACGCTTCCACCCCGGCAACCAGGGCGGAGAATCGGAGACCATCATCGGCGAATGGCTCGCCGCGCGCGGCACCCGCAACCGGGTCACCATCGCCACCAAATGCGGGATCGAAATGGGGCCGGGGATGAAGGGGCTGTCCCGCCACTACATCTTCTCGGCCATCGAGGCCTCGCTGCGGCGGCTGCGCACCGACCGCATCGACCTCTACCAGGCGCATCGCGATGACCCCGAAACCCCGCTCGAGGAAACCCTGTCCGCCTTCGCCGAGCTGATCGCGCAAGGCAAGGTGCGGGTGATCGGCGCCTCCAACTACAGCGCCGCCCGGCTGGAAGCCGCGCTCGCCGCCGCGGCGAAACTCGGCCTGCCGCGCTTCGAAAGCCTGCAACCGCTCTACAATCTGGTGGAACGGACCGATTTCGAATCGGGCCTGGAACCGCTGTGCCGGCGCGAACAGATTTCGGTCATCCCCTACTATTCGCTGGCGAGCGGCTTCCTGACCGGAAAATACCGCGCGATGGCCGATACCGAGGGACGCACCCGCGGCTCCCGCGCGGCGAAGTACCTCACCCCGCTCGGGCTGCGCGTGCTCGACGCGCTGGACCGGGTGGCCGCCCGCACCGGCGCCAAACCCGGCCAGGTGGCGCTGGCCTGGCTGATCGCCAAACCCACCATCGCCGCCCCCATCGCCTCCGCCACCAACCTCGAACAACTCGCCGAGCTGACCGCCGCGCCGTCCGTGCGCCTGAGCGCCGAGGACGTGGCGGAGTTGGACAGCGCGAGCAAGTAAGGTCAGGGGGGCGCTGCCCCCCTGAACCCCCCGCCAAGGACTGGTCCCCTGGCAGGGGTCCAGGGGGCAGCGCCCCCTGGCCTTACTCGGCCGCGATCGCCGTCTCCGCCATGGCCACCGCGGCGCCCAGGTCCACCGCGAGCAGCCGCGACACGCCGCGTTCCTGCATGGTCACGCCGTAGAGACGGTCCATGCGCGCCATGGTCAGCGGGTGGTGGGTCACCACCAGGAAGCGGGTTGCGGCATCGCGCACCATGTCTTCCAGCAACGTGCAGAACCGGTCCACATTGGCATCGTCCAGCGGCGCGTCCACCTCGTCCAGCACCGCGATCGGCGCCGGGTTGCAGCGGAACACGGCGAAGATCAGCGACAGCGCGGTCAGCGCCTGTTCGCCGCCCGACAGCAGCGACAGCGTCGCCAGCTTCTTCCCCGGCGGCTGAGCGTAGATCTCGAGCCCGGCGATCAGCGGATCGTCCGACCCGACCATCGCCAGATGCGCCCGCCCACCGCCGAACATGCGCGCGAACAGGGTCTGGAAATGCCGGTCCACTTCGGCGAACACCGCGGCCAGCCGCTCCCGCCCCTCGCGATTGAGATGCCCGATCGACCCGCGCAGCCGGGCGATGGCGGTCGTGATCTCCTCACGTTCGCGCGCCAGGGTGGCGAGCGCCTCCTCCACCTCCGCCGCCTCGGCTTCGGCGCGCAGGTTGACCGGCCCCATCTCCTCGCGCTCCCGGGTCAGCCGGTCGAGCTTGCGCCGCACCTTGTCCTCGGCATCGGCCTCGGCGGGCGGGTCGGGCAGAGAGGGCGAGGGGCCGAGGCGCTGGAGGATGGTCTCCGCCACCGTCCCCCAGGCGTGGTCGGCGGCTTCGGCGGCGGCTTCGGCGCGCACCCGCGCCTCGCGCGCGGCGGCCAGGGCGGCGGCGGCATCGCGGGCGGCGACGGTGGCGGCGCGCTCCGCCGCCTCGGCCTCGGCCAGCAGTCGGGTCGCGGCGCGATGGCGGGATGCGGCGCCGTCCAACGCCTCGGCGGCCTCGGCCTGGGCGCGCCGGGCCGCGTCCGGGGCCGGCGCCAGCGCCGCCTGATCCGCCTCGGCCTCGGCCAGCCGGGCCGCAAGGTCGGCCACCCGCCCGGCGGCGTCTCCGGCGCGGGTCTGCCAGCCCTCCCGCTCCGCGGCGATGGCGGTCAGGCGGTGCGTACGGGCCGCGGCCTCGCGCTGCACCGAATCGCGGGCGGCAGTGGCGGTGGCGGCGGCGGCGCGGGCGGCGGCCAGGCGCGCGCGGGCGGCGGCCACCGCCTGGCGCAGCGCACCGAGATCGGGCAAGGCCCCGACCGCGTCGCGCGCCGCGGCCAGGGCGGCGTCGGCCTCGGCCAGTTCGGCCGCCACCGCGTCGCGGCGGGCGGCGATGGCGGCCAGCCGCGCGGCGGCGGCATCGGCGCGGCTGCGCAGCCCG
>JAKBCO010000275.1 GCA_021807785.1 Pseudomonadota bacterium | reverse complement strand
CCCCGGGCCGCTCAGCCCGCCCAGGGCGTGGGCGGCGGAATCGGCGCCGGATAGTCGCGCGCCACGGTGCCGAAATCGGCCGGGCCGACCACCTCCAGATATTCCATGTCCGGGGAGTAGTCGAACAGGTAATGCACGATCCCAGGCCGCTGGTGGACGCAATCGCCGGCGGCCACCAGATGCTCCTGATCCTCGTACATGAACCGTGCCCAGCCCTTCAGCATCAGCACGATGTGGAAATCGGCCACATGATGGTGCCAGCCGGTGCCTTCCTCCGGCGGGCGGGCGGCCTTCACCAGCTGGGCGATGACGCGCCCGCCGGTGGCGGCGGCCACGCCGAGGTCCTTGTAAAGGAAGAAATCGCGCAGCCCGTCGCTGCGCCATTCGGTCTCGGCCGGGGTGGTGTGGGCGAACAGATTGACCAGGGGATGATCCAGCATCGGTGCGACCTTCGAAGCGGGGCCGCCGGCGGCGACCCGGGTTGCGGAAGGTGACTGGTGCGTCCTGCCCGGAGGGTGCGTCGCAGCATGACACGCGCGACGGGCCGACGGCAAGCACCGTGACAGGCCGGGCGGTCCGGGCTAAGGGACGGGCCCCGGCCGGGGAGCCGGACGCAACCCGCGCCGCGCCCCGCGCGCGCGCCAGCAATGGAAACGAGGCAAGCGATGACGATCAAGGTCGGCGACACCATCCCCTCCATGAAACTGATGCAGGCGACGGCCGAGGGGCCGAAGGAGATCTCCACCGACGACATCTTCAAGGGCAAGAAAGTCGTGCTGTTCGCGGTGCCGGGGGCGTTCACCCCCACCTGCTCGGCGCGCCACCTGCCCGGCTTCGTGCAGAACATCGACGCCCTCCACGCCAAGGGTGTGGATACGGTGGCCTGCATCTCGGTCAACGACGCCTTCGTGATGGGGGCCTGGGGCAAGGACCAGGGCACCGAGGGCAAGGTGACGATGCTGGCCGACGGCTCGGCCGCCTTCGCCAAGGCGCTCGGGCTGGAACTCGACCTGATGGGGCGCGGGATGGGCGTGCGCAGCCAACGCTACGCGCTGGTGGCGGAAGACGGAAAAGTGACCCACCTGGGCGTGGAACAGCCGGGCGGGTTCGAGGTGAGCAAGGCCGAGGCGGTGCTGGCCGCGCTGTAACGGGGGCGAGCAAGACCAGGGGGGCGCTGCCCCCCTGGCAGGGGGTCGAGGGGGACAGCGTCCCCCTCGCCTTACGCCGTCCGATCCACCGCCCCGCCATCCAGCGCCGCCTGCGCCGCCGCCAGGCGGGCCACCGGCACCCGGTATGGGCTGCACGAGACGTAATCCAGCCCCACGCTCTCGCAGAACGCGATCGAGGCCGGATCGCCCCCGTGTTCGCCGCAGATACCCAGCTTCAGCCCCGGCCGGGCAGCGCGCCCTTTCTCGGCGGCGATGCGTACCAGCGCGCCGACGCCGTCCACATCGATCGAGACGAACGGGTCCTTCGGCAGGATACCGTGATCGACATAGAACGGCAGGAACTTGCCGGCATCGTCGCGCGACAGGCCGAAGGTGGTCTGGGTCAGGTCGTTGGTGCCGAAGCTGAAGAAATCGGCCTGCCGGGCGATCGCATCGGCGGTCAGGGCGGCGCGCGGCAGCTCGATCATGGTGCCGATATGGTGGTCGATCCGCCCGCCGGTTTCGGTGAAGACCGCTTCCGCCACCCGTTCCACCTCGGCCCGCGTGATCTCGAGTTCGCGCACGGTGCCGACCAGCGGGATCATGATCTCCGGCACCGGTGCCGTGCCGGTCTCCCGGGCCACCGCCAGCGCGCCCTCGAAGATGGCGCGGGCCTGCATCTCGTAGATTTCCGGGTAGGTGATGCCCAGCCGGCAGCCGCGATGGCCCAGCATCGGGTTGGCCTCCGCCAGTTCCGCCGCGCGCCGGCGCATCGCCTCCACATCGGTGCCGAGTGCCGAGGCGACCTCGGCGAGTTCCGCGTCGCCATGCGGCAGGAACTCGTGCAGCGGCGGATCGAGCAGGCGGATGGTCACCGGCAGCCCCGCCATGATGGTGAAGAGCTTGCGGAAATCGTCGCGCTGATGACCGAGCAGGCGGGCCAGCGCGGCGCGGCGCCCGGCCTCGTCGGCGGCCATGATCATCTGGCGCACCGCGCCGATGCGCTCGGGGTCGAAGAACATGTGCTCGGTGCGGCAGAGGCCGATGCCCTCGGCGCCGAATTTGCGCGCGGTCTCGGCATCCAGCGGGGTCTCCGCGTTGGCGCGCACGCCCAGCCGGCGGAACTGGTCGGCCCAGCCCATCAGGGTGCCGAAATCGCCCGACATCGCGGGCTCGGTCATCGCCACGCTGCCCAGGAACACCTCGCCCGCGGCGCCGTCGATGGTGATGACGTCTCCGGCCTGCACCTGAAGATTGCCCATCCGCATCGTCTGCGCGTTGTAGTCCACGGTGATGCCGCCGGCGCCGGCGACGCAGGGCCGGCCCATGCCGCGCGCCACCACCGCGGCGTGGCTGGTCATGCCGCCGCGGGTGGTGACAATGCCGCGCGCGGCGTTCATGCCGTGGATGTCCTCGGGGCTGGTTTCGATCCGCACCAGGATCACCGCCTCGCCCTTCTGGGCGCGGGACTGGGCCTCGTCGGCGCTGAACACCACCATCCCGCTGGCGGCACCGGGGCTGGCCGGCAGCCCCTTGGCGAACAGCTTGCGCGGCGCCTTCGGGTCCAGCATCGGGTGCAGCAGCTGATCCAGCGCCGAGGGATTGACGCGGCGCACCGCCTCGCGCTGGTCGATCAGCCCCTCGTGGGCCATATCGACCGCGATCTTCAGGCTGGCCGCGGCGGTGCGCTTGCCGTTGCGGGTTTGCAGCATGAACAGCTGGCCCTGCTGCACCGTGAACTCGATGTCCTGCATGTCGCGGTAATGCGCTTCCAGCCTGGCGCGCACCGCGAGCAGCGCCGCGTAGGCCGCGGGCATGGCGGTCTCCATCGGCGTCTCCTCGGGCCGCGCGCGCAGCGCCGAAAGCGGCTGCGGGGTGCGGATGCCGGCCACCACGTCCTCCCCCTGCGCGTTGACCAGGTATTCGCCGTAGAACATGTTCTCCCCGGTCGAGGGATCGCGGGTGAAGCAGACGCCGGTGGCGCAATCCTCCCCCATGTTGCCGAACACCATGGCCTGCACGTTCACCGCGGTGCCCCATTCGGCGGGGATGTCGTGCAGCTTGCGGTAGGTGATGGCGCGCGGGTTCATCCAGCTGCCGAACACGGCACCGATCGCGCCCCATAGCTGCTCGTTCGGGTCCTGCGGGAACGGCTTGCCGGTTTCCTCCTGAACCATGTCCTTGTAGCCGGCCACCACCCGGTGCCAGTCCTGGGCGCTGAGCGCGGTATCCTCGGTCACGCCCTGGTCCAGTTTCACGTGTTCGATGATCTCCTCGAACCGGTGATGATCCACCCCCAGCACGACCGAGCCGTACATCTGGATGAACCGGCGGTAGCTGTCCCAGGCGAAGCGGGCGTCGTTGGCGAGCGTGGTGAGCCCGGCGACGGTGGCATCGTTCAGCCCGAGATTGAGCACGGTATCCATCATCCCGGGCATCGACACCCGCGCACCCGAGCGCACCGAGACCAGCAGCGGCTTGTGCTGGTCGCCGAAGCGCCGATCGACCGCCTGTTCCACCCGGGTCAGCGCGGCGCGCAGCTGCGCTTCCAGCTCCGGCGGATAGGCGCGGTTGTTGTCGTAGTAGGCGGTGCAGACCTCGGTGGTGAGGGTGAAGCCGGGCGGGACGGGCAGGTCGATCGACGCCATCTCGGCCAGGTTGGCGCCCTTGCCGCCGAGCAGGTTTCGCATCGCGGCGGAGCCTTCGTTGTGGCCGGCGCCGAAGCTGTACACCCATTGATGGGTCATGGCGGGGGGACCTCGTTTCAGCCTTCGATCTGGGAGAAATCGGCGACCTGGTGCATCAGGTCACGCACGTTCGCGAGCAGTGCCAGCCGATTGCGGCGCAATTCGGG
>JAKBCO010000274.1 GCA_021807785.1 Pseudomonadota bacterium | reverse complement strand
GCGCGACGCGCCGGCGGTGGCGCGGGTGATGCAGGCGTTGACCCTCTACGGGTTGGTGGAGCTGTTGCAGGGGCCGGGGCTCGGGGTGAGCCGGCTGGTGGCGCCGTTCGAACTGGGGGGCGGGCGGTTGGTGCTGCATGGGGCGCGGGCATTCAGCCCCTCGCTGGGGGCGACCGCGGACGGGACGGTGGATCTGGACGCGCATCGGCTGGATCTCAGCGGGACCATCGTGCCGGCCTATTTCTTCAATTCCCTGCTGGGGCGGCTGCCGATCGTGGGGCGGCTGTTCAGCCCGGAGAAGGGCGGGGGGCTGTTCGCGGCGGATTACACGCTGCGCGGGCCGACCGCGGCGCCTTCGGTGACGGTGAATCCGTTGGCGGCGTTGACGCCGGGGTTCTTGCGGAATGTGTTCGGGTTGTTCTGATACGCGGGCTCGCGCGCACCATGACTACGGCCGACCTCGCCGCTGGCCGGGAAAAGCTACTCGCGAAGGTTTCATCCATGAAGGGTCGGCCCCGCCGGCGGCTGGTATGAGATCGGGAGCCTCGGCGGAGGCGGCCCGCGGCGGGGCCCGCCGGCCACCGCCCGCCGGTATCGTGCTCCCCGGCGCGATTGGCGGTTGACTCGCCCCCTCGATTCACTAACGTTCGATCACGGATTACTCGCGGCCCGACCGCCTCGCCAAGGCGCGCCGGTCTCCGCGCCAGAACGGAGCGGGACGATGAGGGGACGCTTCACCACTGTCGGTCTGTCCGTGCTTGCGATCGCGCTCGGCGGGCTGGTGGTCGTCTTGCAGCTCGAGGTGCATGATCCGCGTCATGTGCTGCTGAAGGCGGTGTTTCTCTGGGGCGGCCTCGCGCTGCTGCTGGGGCTGCTGATCGGCCACGGCGCCCGCCGCGGCGGCGGCAGCCGCTCGGCGGCCGACCCGGAGTAGCCGCCGGCCGGCCCCCCTACCGCGTCGGGCGCGGCGGGGTCTGCGCGTAGTCGTAGAAGCCGCGTCCGGTCTTGCGGCCCAGCCAGCCGGCCTCCACATATTTCACCAGCAGCGGGCAGGGGCGGTACTTGCTGTCCGAGAGCCCTTCATACAGCACCTGCATGATCGACAGGCAGGTGTCCAACCCGATGAAATCCGCCAACTCCAGCGGCCCCATCGGGTGGTTGGCGCCCAGCTTCATCGAGGTGTCGATCGCCGTCACCGACCCCACGCCCTCATACAGCGCATAGACCGCCTCGTTGATCATCGGCACCAGGATGCGGTTGACGATGAAGGCGGGGAAATCCTCGGCCACCGCGGTGGTCTTGCCCAAGCGCCGCGCCAGCCCATCGACCGCCTGGAAGGTCGGCTCGTCGGTGGCGATGCCGCGGATGATCTCCACCAGCTTCATCATCGGCACCGGGTTCATGAAGTGCATGCCGATGAATTTCTCGGGCCGATCGGTCGAGGCGCCGAGGCGGGTGATGGAGATCGAGGAGGTGTTGGAGGCAAGCATGCAGGCCGGCTTCAGATGCGGGATCAGGGTGCGGAACACCACCCGCTTCACCTCCTCCTTCTCGGTCGCCGCCTCGATCACCAGATCGGCCTCGGCGAAGCCGGCATAGTCGGTGGTGGTGGCGATGCGCGCCAGCGCGGCGTCGCGGTCCTCGGCGGCGATGAGCTTGCGGTTGACCTGGCGATCCATGTTGCGGGCCATGGTCGCCATCGCCTTCTCCAGCGCCTCGGCCTTCACATCGAGCAGGGTGACGGACAGCCCGGCCAGCGCCGCCACATGGGCGATGCCGTTGCCCATCTGCCCCGCGCCGACGATCCCGAGTTCCGCGATCTTCGGCACCGCCGCGCCCATCGGCGCGCCGGCACCGGCTTCCCGGAGGGAAGCCGCGACTTCAACATTCATTCAGGAGCGCTCCAGTTCCGCCGCCAACTCGGGCAGCGCGGTGAAGAGATCAGCCACCAGGCCATAGTCAGCGACCTGGAAAATGGGCGCTTCCTCGTCCTTGTTGATCGCCACGATCACCTTGCTGTCCTTCATCCCCGCCAGGTGCTGGATGGCACCGGAGATGCCGACGGCAATGTAGAGATCGGGGGCGACGATCTTGCCGGTCTGCCCCACCTGGTAGTCGTTGGGCACGAAGCCGGAATCCACCGCCGCGCGAGAGGCGCCGACGGCCGCGCCGAGCGCATCCGCGATCGGTTCGAGCAGCTTGAAGTTATCGCCGTTCTGCATCCCCCGCCCGCCCGAGATCACGACGCGCGCCGCGGTCAGCTCGGGGCGTTCGGATTTCGAGAGTTCGGCGGAGACGAAGCGCGAGCCGCCGCCGGCGGGCACCGCGGTGAGCGGGGCGATGGCCGCCGACCCGCCCTCGGCCGGCACCGGGTCGAAGCTGGCCGCCCGCACCGTCAGCACCTTCTTCGCGTCCGATGATTTCACCGTCGCCAGCGCGTTGCCGGCATAGATCGGGCGGACGAAGGTATCGGCGTCGATCACCGCGGCGATGTCGCTGATCGGCTGCGCGTCCAGCAGGGCCGCGACCCGCGGCATCACGTTCTTGCCGACTGCGGTGGTGGCGGCGAACAGGTGGGTGTAGTCGCCGGCCAGCGCCACCAGCAGCGCCGCCAGCGGCTCGGGCAGCAGATGCGCGAGCTCCGGCTGGTCGGCGACCAGCACCTTGCTGACGCCCGGCAGCCGGGCGGCGAGCTCGGCCCCTCCGGCCACCACCAGGGCGTGGACCTCGCCCAGCTGGGCGGCGGCGGCCACCGCGCTGCGCGAGGGTTGCTTGATCGCGGTGGCGTCGTGTTCCAGCAGCACCAGGGAGGTCATGGCTCAGATCACCTTCGCTTCGTTGCGCAGCTTGGCCACCAGCTCGGCCACCGACGCGACCTTCGCCCCCGCCTTGCGCTTCGGCGGCTCGGCGACCGAAACCACGGTCAGGCGCGGAGCGGGATCGACCCCGAGCTCGGCCGGCGACATGGTCACGATCGGCTTCTTGCGCGCCTTCATGATGTTGGGCAGGGAGGCGTAGCGGGGCTCGTTCAGCCTGAGATCGGTGGTCACCACCGCCGGCAGCGCCAGCGCCACCGTCTCGAGCCCGCCATCGACCTCGCGGGTGACGGTGATGGTCTCGCCCTCGATCGCCACCTTGCTGGCGAACGTGCCCTGCGGCCAGCCGAGCAGGGCGGCCAGCATCTGGCCGGTGGCGCTCATGTCGTCGTCGATCGCCTGCTTGCCGAGGATGACGAGGCCGGGTTGCTCGGTCTTGGCGATCGCCGCCAGGAGCTTGGCCACCGCCAGCGGTTGCAGATCGGCGTCGGTCTCCACCAGGATGCCGCGATCGGCGCCCATCGCCAGCGCGGTGCGGATGGTCTCGGCGCATTGCGCGACGCCGAGCGAGACGGCGACGATCTCGGTGGCGAGTCCCTTCTCCTTCAGCCGGACGGCCTCTTCCACCGCGATCTCGTCGAACGGGTTCATCGACATCTTGACCCCGGCGGTCTCGACGCCGGTGCCGTCGGTCTTCACCCGGACCTTCACGTTGTAATCGACCACCCGTTTGACCGGGACCAGGATTTTCATCGTGCGTTCCGCTATCGCTGACTGGGTCGCCGCAGGGCGCTTCTTCGCACCTGCAACAGAGCGGCGTCATAGGCACGGGCCGTGGCGGGAGTCAAACCCGCCCTACCGGGAGGTAGCGGCCCGCCGCCGCTTCGGCGCCGCGGGTTCGGCGGCAGGCGCCTCGGCGGGAAAAATCTCCCCGCCCCCGGTCAGCCGGCGGATCAACGCCGCGTAGTCGGCGAGCGTCGCGCGGAGGTCGAGCGTCCGCTCCGCGCCTGCCCGCGCGGCCTCCCGCAGCCGCCGGGCCTGGGCGCGATCCTCCAGCATTTCCAGTACCGTCGCCGCCAGCCCCGGGGGATCGAAGAAGGAGACCAGGCGGCCGTTCACCCGGTCGGTCACGAATTCCCGCACCGGCGGGGTGTCGCTGCCCACCACCACGCAGCCGCAGGCCAGCGCCTCGC
>JAKBCO010000273.1 GCA_021807785.1 Pseudomonadota bacterium | reverse complement strand
GCGGGTGCGGGAGGTGGCGCGCGACAAGCGCCACAACCACGACAAGCGGCCGGTCTGGCTGGGACCCCACCTCAAGCCGCCGGAGTTGCAGCCGATCCCGTATTCGTTCCGAGGGTGAGGGGGGGGATAAACACCCGCCGGAAACGCACGCCCATAACGTTGTGATATCGTATCTATATACCACCCCCCACCCCGCTTGCCTTGTGCGCCGCAGCGCGCAACATCCCGCCATGCGCATCGCCCGCACCCTCCCCGAGTTGCACGAAGCCACCGCCGCCCTCCGCCGCCGCGCCGGCGCGCTGACCCTGGTCCCCACCATGGGCGCGCTGCACGCCGGCCACGGCGCCCTGGTCCGCGCCGCGGTCGCGCGCGGCGACCCCACCGCCGCCTCCATCTTCGTCAACCCGTTGCAGTTCGCCCCCACCGAGGACCTCGCCCGCTACCCCCGCGACGAGGCCGGCGACCTCGACAAGCTGCGCGCCTGGGGCTGCGATCTCGTCTGGCTGCCCGACATCGCCACCATGTACCCCGCCGGCGCCGCCACCACGATCGTCCCCGAAGGCCCCCCCGCCGAGGGCTGGGAAGGCGCCGCCCGCCCCGGGCATTTCCGCGGCGTGGCCACCGTGGTCGCCAAGCTGTTCGGCCAGATCGGCGCCACCCACGCCTGCTTCGGCGAAAAGGACTGGCAGCAATTGCAGGTGGTGCGCCGGATGGTGGCGGACCTGCATCTGCCGGTGGCGGTGATCGGCATCGCAACCGTGCGCGAAGCCGACGGCCTCGCGCTCTCCTCGCGCAACCGCTACCTCGCCGCCGACGAACGCACCCGCGCCCCCGCCCTCCATCGCGCCCTGCGCCACGCGGCCGGCCGGCTGGCGGCGGGCGCCGAGGCCGCCGCGGCACTCGCCGAGGCGACCGCCGCCCTGACGGCGGACGGCTTCGCGGTCGATTACTTCGCCCTGGTGGACGGACCCAGCCTGCGCGCGATTCCCGCCCTGGTCCCGGGCGCGCGGCTGATCGCCGCGGCCCGGCTGGGCCCGGTGCGGCTGCTCGACAACCTGGCCGCCGGTTAGCCTCCCGCCTCGGCCCGCGCCTGCTCCTCGGGGCTGCGCAGGGTCAGGGCCAGCGCGTGCATCCCCGATCCGAACTCGGCGGCCAGCACCTCATGCACCCGGCGCGAGCGGGCCACCCGCCCCATCCCGGTGAACGCCTCCGCCACCAGCAGCACCGAATAATGGGTCTCCCCCTCCGCCCGCGCCCCGGCATGGCCGGCATGGCGGGCGCTGTCATCGCCGATCCGCAACAGGCTGGGGGTGAAGGCGGCGCGCAGCGCGGCCTCGATGCGGGATGCACGGTCGGTCATGCGAGGCCTCCGGAATGAGGTGGGGTGGCAAGCAGGGATTCCAGCGCGTCGGTGGGGCGCGCCACCAGCGGCGCCACATGGCGGGCAAAGCCGGCGGCGTCATCCTCGGCGAACAGCTCGGCCACCACCCGAGCCGCGTGATCGCGCAGCACCGTGCTGGCCGGGTCGAGGCCGCGGATCACCGCCAGCCCCGACGGCGGGGCATCGAACACGGTGATCTCGAGGTCCGGCCGCCAGCGCCGCAGCACCGGCAGCAGCCGCCAGACGTCGCCGGTCCACCAGCCGGGGCGGCAGGAGGCAGCGGCCTCCGCCCCATGCTGGTCGCGCCGCGCCATCGCCGCATCCAGCGGCACGCAGTCATGCAGCAGCGCCACCGTCCCGCGATGCGCGTGGCGTTCGATGTTGATGAAGTCGCGCAGCGCCACCTCCGCGTGATGCAGCCCGTCGATGAAGGCCAGATCGACCGGCCCGCCCAGCAGCGCCGCCGGATCGTGGCGGGCGAAGAACACGTCCGATTCCAGGGGGAACATCATCAGCAGCGGCATCTCGCCCACGATCTCCGCATCGACCTGGAACGCGGGATCGACGGCGATGCTGGGGCAGCGCGACAGCCGCAGCGTCTCGCCGTGCAAGGTGCCGATCTCCAGATAGCGCCGCGGCGTCAGGGCGGCATGAACCCGCCGCATCACCTCCTGATAGAACGCGCCGGCCGCCTCGTCCCGCGCCGGCCCGCCCGAGGGCGTGGGCGGGCGCGCGGGGGCGGGGATCATCGGAGCGCCGCGCCCCTCCGGCAGCGGCGGCGGAAACGCGACCCGCAGCGCGCGCGCCAGCGCCTCCGGCGGTACGTGGAAGGCGCGGTCCGGCACCGGCCCGTCGGCGGTCTCGGTGGGGCCGAAAATCTCCAGATACGGGCAGGAGACCTGGGCGGCGAGGTCCCAGAACAGCGTGTCCGGCCACCCCGCCGGCGACAGCACGATGACCGGCGTGCCGGGCGGGCAGCTCAGGATGCCGGCGAGCGCCGCGCCCTTGACCCCGATCACCGCCTCGGCGTCGCGGAACAGCGCCACCTGCGCGGCGAACGGCAGGGTGGCGGGGTCGATGCGCTCGAAACCGGCGGCCTCGGCCAGGGCGAACAGCGCGTCCTCGTTGGCCAGGCGCCGGCGCGGCTCGGCGCCGCGGGTGAGGAACAGCCGCCGCCGCGTCCCCGGCCGTGCGCCCTCCGTCAGCCGCGCCCGCAGCGCGGCGATGGCGGCGGGCAGGCGGAACAGCGGCGTCTTCATCACCGGCGAGAGGTAGCGCAGCGCGCCGACCCGCCAGTTCTCGTGCTCCCAGCGCGCCAGCACCGGCGCGCCGGGCGCCAGGAGGTCCAGCACCTCCCGCGCCCGCGCCGGCTCGTCGGCGCCGACGATCAGCGCCGCGCCGTCCGCCAGCCCGTGCGCCGCCGCCCAGGCCAGGGTCAGCGCGGCATCCAGCAGGAAATGTCCCCAGTTGGCTCCGTAGGGGCGGCGTAGCAGCAGCGCCGGCCCGGGGATGATGCGTTCGGGTTCGGCGCTGCCGCGCAGCCCGCCATCCGGCCCCGCCGTCAGCCGCGGCGGGATGCCGGAGGCGAAATACTCCCAGCAGCTGTCCGCGATGATGGTGCCGTCGGCGGTGATGACGGTGCCATCGCCGATCACCCTCGCGTCGTGCAGGGTCACCGCCAGCGGCGCCTCGAAGGGCTGCGCGCAGCGCCCCAGGTCGCGCACCGAAACCCCGCGCGCCCCCGCGTCCAGCGCGGTGGTATCGACCAGCAGCGGCGGCGCGCGGCGGTAGCTGCCGGCGGGCGCCAGCACGCGCGCCGGCATCCCGCTCTCCGCCAGCAACGGGCGCAGGAAGGCGCGGGTCAGCGGCGCGTCGGAGCGCCGGAACAGCCGATGCAGCGCCGGGCCCGCCGCCGCGCCCGGGTGGTGCGGCAGGCAGCATTCCGGCGCCGGGACCAGGCTCGCCGCCAGCAGCGGGAGAACCGGGGCGAACGGGACCGCGGACGGCACCGGCTCCGCCAGCCGCAGCCCCGGCGCGTCCTCGGCGGCGACGAAGCGCCAATCCCCGCAGCGGAGCAGCCGCTCGCCGGCGAGGTCGCGCGGCGCGGCGTCGGTCGCGCGCAGGGCCCGGTCGGCCTCCGACCAGGCGCAGCGCAGGAAGGCCGGGCGCAGCCGGAACGGCGCAAGGGCGGCGCGGCCGGCGAGCCAGTAGAGCAGCGCCTCCATGCCGAACCCCAGATCGTGATCCAGTCGCAGCAGCAGGTCGTACCCCTCCGGCACCGCGTTCGGCGCAGGGCCCGGTTGCAGCCGCACCTCCCCGTTCGCCGCCACCGCGCGGGCCTGGGCGAGCCAGGGCGGGTGCGGCTCCGCCGACAGCAGGCGGACCTCCAGCGCCGCCACCGCGAGCCCGCCGACGCCGCGCAGGGTGGCGAACAGCGCCCCCAGCCGGGCCGGGTCGTCGGGCACGGCGATGCAGCAGAGCAGGCGCAGCCGCGCCGCCTCCACCCGGGCCAGATCCAGCAGGGCGCGGCGCAGCGCCCGCGCGCTGTCGCTCATGCGCCGGCCCCATTGCCAAGCCGCGCGCGGGACCGCACATAACCCCCATGTCCCGACGCAGCGCGCGCCCCAGGGCCTTCGCCCCCGACCCGGCGGCCCCGCCGGGCCGCGGCTGCGACATGCCCGATTGT
>JAKBCO010000272.1 GCA_021807785.1 Pseudomonadota bacterium | reverse complement strand
CCGCGGATGACGATTGGTCAGCGGCTCGATCACATGCGGGGGCTGAGGAGCCAAGTGCCGGCCCCGGAAACACGAGTCGTCTATTCGAAGGCCGGAACGCTGCCCGCGGCGGCAATCGTCACCGACCCGGGCTTGCTGGTCGATCACATGGCCTATTGGGCGGCAGCCCGCTCGCCGACGGAGGGGCGGTACCTCTGCGCGAGCATCAACAGCGGCACCGCCCGGTCGCGCATCACCGGGATGCAGCCCAAAGGCCAGGGCGGCGCGCGCCATTTCGACAACCTGATCTGGGAGCTTCGCATCCCGGAATACGGCCAGCGCGAGCCGTTGCATCGCGAACTGGCATCCGCCGCCGCCGCCGCCGAGACCATCGCCGCCCGGGTCGCGATCCCCGCGGGCGCCTATTTCACCACCGCGCGCAAGCTGATCCGCGGCGCCCTCGTCGGCGACGGCATCGCCCGCCGGATCGACCGGCTGGTCGCGCGCCTGCTCGACGGCTGATCCGGCCGCCCCGAGCCGGCCCCGATCCGCCGCGCCGGTCGAAGCCGGCCGGATTCACCAACCGGAAACCTTCCGCGCCCATCCTGCCCGGGCCATGCCCCTGCCCTGCCCAGCCCGTCGATGAGCGGCGTCGTCTCCCTCCCCACCTTCGGCCGCCGGCGCGCCGAGGACACCGCCGGCGCCGCCGGCCTTCCCGCCGCGCCGGCCACCAGCGCGCCCCCGGAAGCGATCACCGAACTCCGCGCCCAGTGCCTCGCGCGGCTCGACCCCGCCGGCGTCGCCGCCCTGCCACCGGAACGCCTGCGCCCGGAGGTGGAGCGACTGCTGTCGGAAATCGCCACCGAGCGCCGCTTGCAGCTCAATGCCCGCGAACAGCGCGCGCTCGCCGCCGAGCTGGTGGCCGACATGCTGGGCCTCGGCCCGCTGGAGACGCTGCTGGAAGACGACGCCATCGCCGATATCATGGTCAACGGCCCGCACCGGGTGTTCGTCGAACGCGGCGGCAAGGTCGCGCTCACCGACGTGCGGTTCCGCGATTCGGCGCATCTGACCGCGATCTGCCAGCGCATCGCCGCCGCGGTCGGCCGCCGGGTCGATGAATCGAGCCCGATGGTCGATGCCCGGCTCAAGGACGGCTCGCGGGTCAATATCGTGCTGCCGCCATTGGCGCTCGATGGCCCCTGCGTGTCGATCCGCAAGTTCGGCAAGAAGAGCATCGATTTCGCCCGCCTGATCGGGTTCGGCGCGCTCACCGAGCCGGTGGCGCAGGTGCTGCAGATCGCCGCGCGCGCCCGGCTCAACGTGGTGATCTCGGGCGGCACCGGCTCGGGGAAGACCACGCTGATGAACGCCATGTCGCGGCTGATCGACCATGGCGAGCGCATCGTCACGGTGGAGGACGCGGCCGAGCTGCAACTGCAACAACCGCACATCGTCCGCCTGGAAACCCGCCCGCCCAGCCTTGAGGGCAAGGGCGAGGTGACGCAGCGCGACCTGGTGCGCAACGCGCTCCGGATGCGCCCCGACCGCATCATCATCGGCGAGGTGCGCGGCGCCGAGGCGTTCGACATGCTGCAAGCGATGAACACCGGCCATGACGGCAGCATGTCCACCATCCATGCCAACACCGCCCGCGACGCGCTGACGCGGATCGAGAACATGGTGCAAATGGGCAACATGGGCCTGCCGTCGGCGGCGATCCGCATCCAGATCGTGAGCGCGATCGACCTCATCGTGCAGGTGGAACGCCAGCGCGACGGCGGGCGGCGCATCGTGCAGGTCACCGAGGTCTGCGGGATGGAAGGCGAGGTCGTCATCCTCAACGACGTCTTCCGCCTGGAAACCATCGGCGAACGCCCGGACGGCCGGCTGGCCGGGCGCTACGTCGCCAGCCGGGCGCGGCCGGGATTCTCGGAGCGCCTGGCCTATTTCAACCTGGTGGAGCCGTGGATGGCCGCCCTCGCCGCGGCCGGGCAGGAGCCGTGACCCCCTTGCCCCACGCCGCGCTGCTGCTGCTGGGTGTCGCGGTGCTGGCGCTGGCGGGTCTCGCGGTGGCCGGACTGCTGGCCAGCCGCACCGCCGAGGAGCGCCGCCGCACCGCCGAGCGGCTGGAGCTCGTGGCCAACCCGCTGGCGCGGGTGCGCGCCGCCCCCGCGCCCTCCATCGCCCGCGCCGATGCCGCCGAACGCCCCCCGCTGTCGCGCCGCGCCGCCGCCCTGTTCGGCTTCGACCCGGCAAAGGCGGAACGCTACCCGCTGCGCTGGTGGGTGGTGCTGCCGGCGGCGCTGATCGTCGCCCGCATCGGCGCCGGGCTCGGGGAGGCCTTCGCCGGCCCGCTCGCATTGCTGGCGATCCCGCCCGCGACCCTGGTGCTGTCGCGCAGCTTCTTCGGCTGGGCCGACGCCCGCTACCGCCAGCGCCTGCTGGTGCAGCTGCCCGACGCGCTGGCGATGATCGTGCGCGCGGTGCGGGTGGGCATCCCGGTGGCCGAGGCGATCCGCGCCGTCTCCCAGGAAGCCCAGCCGCCAACGGCGTCCGAATTCACCCGCCTGCACGAGCAGGTGCTGATCGGCATCCCGCTGGAACAGGGACTGCGCGAGCTCGGTCAGCGCACCGGGCTCGGGGAATACCGCTTCTTCGCCACCGCGATCGGCTTGCAGGCGCAAACGGGGGGCGGGCTCACCGACGTGCTGGACAACCTGGCCGACGTGATCCGCAAGCGGGTCGCGCTGCAAAGCCGCGGCAAGGCGCTGTCCTCGGAAGCACGCACCAGCGCGCTGGTGCTGGCGGTGCTGCCGGTGGCCACCGGCGGCATGATCGCGGTGCTGGAACCCAGCTACATGGCGGTGCTGCTGACCAACCCCACCGGCCACGCGCTGCTGGGCTTCGCGGTGCTGTCGCTGGGCATCGGCGTGCTGGCGATGCGCGCCATCATCCAGAAAACCCTGGCCTGACCGCGATGGCCACGCGCCCCACCCTGTTGCTGGCGGCGTTCGCGGGGTTCGTGGTCCTCGCCATCGCCGCCGCCGCACTGGCGATGGCGGCGGCAAACGACCGCAAGCTGCGCCAGCGCATCGATGCCGCCCGCGGCAAGCTGCCGGAACCCGCCGCCCGACCGACCGAGGAACTCCGTGCCGTCCCGGCCCGGGCAATCGCCGCCCTCGGCCGCGCCATCGCCCAGAGCGGGGTGCTGCCAGGCAAGACCCTGGTCGAGCTCGAAGCCAACCTCTCGGCCGCCGGGCTGCGCGGGGCGAACGGGCTGGCGCTGTTCGTCGGCGCCAAGATCACTCTGTTCCTGGGCCTGCCGCTGCTGGTCTTTGCCGCCCTGCACGGCACCAGCCTGTCGGCCCATGCCCGCGATGCCGCCACCGGCGCCGCGGCGCTGATCGGCCTGCTCGCCCCCGACTACAGCGTGAAGCAAGCCCGCACCCGCTACCTGACCGCGCTGGAGAAAGGCCTGCCCGATTCCCTCGACCTGATGGTGATCTGCACCCAGGCTGGGCTGGGGCTGGAAGCGGCGATCGCCCGGGTGGCCGAGGAAATCCGCCCCGCCCACCCCGCCATCGCCCGCGAACTGGAAACCACGTCCCGTGAACTGCAAATCACCGCCGAAAGCCGCATCGCGCTGGAGGCGATGGCGCGCCGAACCGGCCTCGACAGCCTCAAGCGCCTGGCCGCCACGCTCACCCAGTCGATGCAATACGGAACCCCGCTGGTCGCCGCGCTGCGAACCCTGTCGGCCGAAATGCGTCAGGAAGCCCTGACCCGCTTCGAGGAACGCGCCGCCCGCCTCCCCGTCATGCTCACCCTGCCCATGGTCGTGTTCATCCTGCCCTGCGTCTTCATCATCGTCGGCGGCCCCGCGGTGCTCCGCATCATGGCCGCCCTGCACCACGCATGACCCCGATCGCCACCATCCAGGCCCGAATGGGGTGGAGCCTCGGATGGGGCCGTGGGGGCGTGGGTGGGCTAGGCCAGGGGGGCGCTGCCCCCCTGGACCCCCTGCCAAGGGCTAGCCCTTGGATCCCTTCTGTTTTGGCTCGGAGCGGGTGGGGGGTGACACAGGGTCTCGGGCAGAGGCGGCACGCC
>JAKBCO010000045.1 GCA_021807785.1 Pseudomonadota bacterium | reverse complement strand
CATCAGCGATGCTGTGCGTCTGGTCCACTGGACCAGCTGGGCGCCGACTACGCGGAGGGTCTCAAGACGATGACCCATGAGGAGATCATGCGGAAATGGGTCAAGTTCCCCGACGACCCGTGGATGCGAAAGGCCCGCGAGGTCGCCCGCGACAAGCGCCACAACCACGACAAGCGCCCGGTGTGGTTCGGCCCCGACCTCAAGCCGCCCGAGTTCCAGCCAATCCCCTACCCGATCCGAGAGTGACGGACACCCAGGGACCCGGCCCGTGAACGCACGCGCAGAACGTTACGAAACAGAAATAGATACGCTCAATGCACGGGTGCCGGCAGGGTCTGCTGCTGCACCGGCGCGGTCGGCGCCAGCTGCACCGGCGGCGCGCTGCCCGCCGCCTGCCCATACTGCATCGGCGCCCCGGACGGACCGGTCTCCGCCGGATAGGCCGGCGGCGCATACCCCCCCGAAGGCGGCGCATAAGCCTGCGGCGCGGTCCCCGCGGGCGCCGCCCCCGCCACCGGGGCCGCCGGCGCCGTCCCATACCGGGTCAGCAGCGCCCGCAGCGGCTCCGCCCCCGGGTTGCTCACCTCCATCCGCAGCACGATCCCCCGCGCCCCCACCGGCCTGCCGTAATAAGCCTGATCCCAGCTCGGCCGCGCGTTCAGGATGCTGCCCTGCAACGAAAGCCCCGCGAAGGCGCCGCGCGACTTGGTGAAGCCCACGATATCCGCCCCCACCGCGGTGGTGGTCGCCCCCTGCACCCCGCCGCCGATCGTCGCCACCACCGCCGAGGCATCGGCGCCGAACTTGAAATGGCTCGACAGCAGCGCGTTGAGCCCGCGATTGGTCATCACCATCAGCACCAGCTCGGAATCCTTCAGCCCCAGCTGCAACCCCACGCTGGCGCTGCCGATCCCGTAGAAGGCCGGATAGGACCAGGTGCCGTTCGCCGCCCGCGCCACCAGCACGCAGCTGCCGCCGGCGCCGCCGACGATGAACCCGGCCTCGAAGATCCGCGGGCAGATCATCACCGCGCGGGCCTGTTGCAGCATCTTCGGCGCCTCGTTGGAGGAATCGGGCGAGAGCACGTCCTCCAGCGCCAGGGTGGAGCGGTCCACCAGCGCCTGGACGTTGTTCTGCGCCCGCGCCACCGGCGGGGCCAGCACCGCCGCCAGCGCCAGGGCGGCAAGGAAACGCGTCATCCGGACCTCCGACGGCCGCACCGGCCGGTCGCGGGCCATAGCACGGGCAATGGAGTCGCGGGGATGAACTGCGCTCAATATCCCGGGAGCTCGTTGACCGAGACCACCCGCCAGCCCGCCGGATAGCGCTCCAGCACGCTCACCCCCAGATTCTGCACCGCCAGATGCAGCGCATTGTCGGGGCCGATCCCCAGCGCGTGGGCGATCACGGCGCGGATGGTCCCGCCATGGCTCACCACCACCAGGGTCTCGCCCGCATGGGCGCCGGCCAGCCGCTCCATCGCCGCCCCGGCGCGCGCGATCACCGCCTCCATGCTCTCCCCCCCGGGCGGAGATTCGGTTCCCGCGAGCGGCCAGAACGGATGCGCCGGCCGCGAGAGCCGCGCCGGCAGCTCGGCGTGCGGGAGGCCCTGCCAGTCGCCCAGGTGCTGCTCGATCAGGTCCGGCTCCACCGACAGCGCCTGCTCCGGGTAGCCGGCGGCGAAGATCGCCTGCGCGGTGCGCCGGGTGCGCGAGAGCGGTGTCACCACCCAGCGCGCCGGCCGTGGCAGCCGGGCCGCCAGCGCCGCGTAGCTCGGCACCTGCGCGATCAGGCTGGCCGGGCAGAGTTCCACGTCGAGCGTGCCGTACAGCATCGCCCGCGCGTTCTCATCGACCAGGGCGTGGCGGATCATCCAGAATCGGGTGGGTTCGGTCATGCGCGGGTCCAGGTCAGGGGGCACCGGCCGGGATAAGCCGCCCGGCCCGCCGCGTCACCCCGCCGCGTCACCCCGCAGCAGCACCCGCCAGAGCGGAAAACTCGCCGCCAGCGCCACCAGCCCCAGCGCCCCGGTCCCGAGCGTCGCCGCCCGCGCCCCCATCGCGTCGGCGGCGGCCCCCAGCGCCAGAAACCCCACCGGCCCGGCGCCGATGCAGACCGACAGCACCCCCAGCATCCGCCCGCGCATCTCCGCCGGCGCGAACAGATAGACCAGGGTCGCCTGCATCACGCTGAACCCGGCCCCGCCCAGCCCGGTGGCCAGCAGCGCCGCCCCCGCCAGCACCGGCCCGGGCATCAGCGCGAAGACCATCAGCAGCGCGGTGTAGGAGATCACCCCGCCCATATAGGCCCCGGCGAACTGCCGGCGGCGGACGAAGGCGGCCAGGCCCACCGCGCCGATCAGCGCCCCCACCCCGTCCATGCTCGCCAGCACCCCGGTCCCGGCCGCGCCCAGATGCAGATCGGTGCTGGCGATCACCGGCACCAGGCTGGTGAAGGGCCAGGCGAAGATGTTGTAGATCACCGTCACCAGCAGCACCGCGAACAGCCGCGCATCCCGCCGCGCAAGGCGCAGCCCGGCGGCGATCCCCGCCAGCACCCCCACCCCGCCGCGCCCGGCCGCCGGCAGCAGCGGCAGTGCCAAGGTCGCCGCCAGCGCCGCGGCATAGAGCGCCACGCTGAGCGAGAACACCGACCCGATCCCGCCCCAGGCCAGCAGCGCCCCGCCGATCGCCGGCCCCAGCATCCGCGAGCCGGTGGTGGCCGCGACATCGAGCGACATCGCCCGGCCCATCCGCTCGGTCCCCACCGCGAGGCCGAGTGCGACCCGCCGCACCGGATTGTCGGCCGCCCAGCCGAGGCCGTTGACGAAGCTCGCCGCCATCACCTCCCAGACCTGCAACCGCCCGGCGAAGCCGAGGTAAGCGAGCACGGCCGAACTCGCGCCCATCACCAGGATGGTCAGGGCCAGCGCGGGCCGGTGCGGGAACCGCTCGGCCCAGGCGCCGATCGGCGCGCCGAACAGCGCCATCGGCAGCAGCCGCAGCAGCATCAGCATGGCCACCGGGAACGGGGCGTGGGTGCGCTGGAAGACGAACACCGCGCCGGCCAGCGCCTCGCCCCAGCGGACGGTGAAGATGGCGAAGCCGGCGAACAGCAGGCGCCAGGCGTCGGCGCCGAACCCCGTGGCGCGCGCGGGGCGAAGGATCGTGGCGGACAGGGCGTTTCCCCGGGTGGTCGCGGGGGCAGAGTGCCGGGGCGGGGAGGCGGGGGCAAGGTGGTGGCCCTGCCCCCGCGTGGCCTCACCCCGCCGCGCGCCGCCGCCGCCGCGTGCGCGCCCATCCGAGCAGGGCCGCCGCGGTCGCCAGCAGCCCGACCGAGGCCGGCTCCGGCGTCGGCGTCGGCGAATTGTTGGTCACCAGATACAGATAGTTTCCGTCCGTCAGGCTCGCCGCCGCCAGCGCCACGGCGCCGTCGGCCGAGGCGCTGATGGTGGTATCGACGGTGGGGATCAGCGTCTCGTACACCCCGTAGCCGCCCAGCAGGGTGAGCCCGCTCGGCCCCTGGCCGGCGGCGATCGCCGCCGTGCCCAGGGTCTCGAGCGCGCTGCTGAACGCCACCCCGGAGGAGGCGCCGAGTTTCGGGTTCCCGAGTGCCACGCCGGTGAGGTTGAGGAACAGCAGCGCGTCGTAGCCGGTGAAGGCGGTGTTGTAGCCGGTCGGGCCCGCCGCCTCGCGCAGGATGGCGGCGACCGCGTTGGCCGGCTTGCTGCCCTGGATGATGGAGAAATCGGACGATTGCGAGGTGATCCCCGAGAGCAGCCCGTACGGGCTGGCGCCGCCCGCCAGTTCCGGGATGTAGGGCGTGCGGGTGGACCCGCTGACCAGGGCGTTCACCGCGGTGGGCCCGGAGAAGGTCTGCACCTGCGCGCCGGTGACCGAACCGGGGGTGCCGCCGGCGGCGTTCGAGGACAGCAGCAGCCGCCCATCGCCGCCGGCGTTGCCGCCGTTGCCGCCCGCGGTGTTCACGCTGGCGCCGGATGCATCCAGCACCGAGCCGGACAGCGACACGGTGCCTCCGGACCCGCCGCCACCGGTGCCGCCCGTCGCGCCGTTAGCCCCTTGGCCGCCCGCCCCGCCGATCCCGCCCCCGCCGCCACCGCCGCCGCCACCGCCGCCGCTGTTGTTGTTGCCGCTCACCGGCCCGGTCCCGTAACCGCCGTGGCCGCCGGCGACACCGGAGAAATTGGCCACGCCGTTGATGCCCGCGCCGCCGCCATAGCCGCCCGGCGCGGTCGACGAGAAATATTTACCTTGCTGTCCGGCCACGCCGCTGGTGGCGGTAACGAATTTCGGTGGATTGATCTTCTGGCCGTTCACGTAGAGGTATCCGAACGGAGCACCACCCGCTCCGCCGGTGGTGCCGCCGCCCGGAGTGCCCGAAGCCGGGTTGCCGGCGCCACCCTGTGCATAGAATCCGGCGGCTCCGGTCGAAAGCCGGCCGAGCGCGCCGACCGCGATCGCGCCGCCGCCGCCGCCGCCGGCACCCCCGGCCACGCCGCTTCCGCCCAGGCCGCCGCTGCCGCCATCACCGCCGCCATTGCCCGCGCCGCCATTGCCGCCGGCACCGCCACCGCCGACAATCGCCTTATCGTAGCCGGCCCCGCCGCCGCCACCGCCACCGCCACCGCCACCTCCGCCACCCGCGCCGCCGCCGCCGCCGGCCCCGCCGCCACCGCCGCCGGAACCGCCGTTGCCGCCGGTCAACGCGTTCCCGAGCGCCACGTTGGCCCCGCCGCCGCCGGCGCTTCCCGTCAGCCCGGCGGTACCGCCACCGGCCGCGCCGCCATTCCCACCGCCCTGGCCGCCGGTACCTGGGCCGGCCTCGTAGAGGGCTTTTGGCAAGGTGTAGGCGAACCGCCCGCCGGTGCCACCGGCACCGCCGCTACCGGCTGCTCCGCCGGCGCCGGCCGATCCGCCGTGGCCGCCGGCGCCGCCGTAGGTCTGGTTCGATCGGTTGCCGATCCCCTGACCGCCGGTGCCGCCCTGCGCGCCAGATCCACCCGCGCCCCCCCCGCTGCCCGCCCCCCCGTTGCCGCCTTGCGTGCCTGGATTACCTTTGTAACTGTAGCTTGTGAGGCCGGTATTCACTGCTCCGCCGGTGCCGCCGAGGGCGATATAATGCGGTCCGGCGCCACCCGCCGCCGCCGTCGGGGCAGCCGTCCCGCCGAGCCCTGGCGCGCCGCCGGCACCACCCCCCATCCCCGGGGTGGCACCACTGGCCGAGAACGAGAACGTGCTTCCGGCGCCGATCGTGGCGTCGTTCAGCGCCTGCAGCGAAACCAGCAACGGCCCGGTTCCCGTCACCGAGGTCCCGGCGGCGATATCGAGATTGCCATCGAAGGTGAACGTCATCACGTTGACGCTGCGGCTCACCGTGAACGCGGTGCCGTTATAGCTGGTGCTGCTGCCGTTGATGGTGCCGGCGGCGGTGTCGATCGTCATCGTCCCGGCCAGTGCCGGGCCGGACAGGATGGTGCTGGCGAGCAGCGCCGCGCGCAGCATGGACCCGAAATCAGACCTTGTCATCGCCACTTTCCCCTGTGCATGAAGCCGCGCGCCGCCGCATGACGGAGCGTTGATCCGGGACAGGGCGTTTCGGAAATCCCTATATGGAACCACGGGATCGATCCCGCGTCATATTTCGTACCGATCTGCGCGGGAGTGTGCTCCGCCTTCCTGCCCGATTGACCGCAGGGTATTGGCGCAACGGTATCGATACAACGGGTAATACTTGACCAGGGGTCTCAGTCTCTTGCCCTGGCGTCTCACTGCCGTCGCGATCCGGCCCGGGCGCGATCTCGAGGGCGCGCGATCGGCCGTATCCGGCATCAGGCGGAGGAAACGGGGCGGTTCGGCGTGGGAAGCGCAGGCGACGGCTCAGCCGCCGACCCAGCGGTGATAATCGGTGATCGCCGCCAGGTCCGGCCCGTGCAGCGCCTCGGCCCGCGCTTCCCGCGGGGTCTGCCCGAACCGGGATCGGAACGCCCGGCTGAAATGCGACTCGCTGGCAAACCCGCAGCCGAACGCGATATCCGCCAGCCGCCGCAGCGGGCGCGGGTCGGCCAGCCGCGCCCGCACCCGCGCCAGCCGCCGCCCCTGGATGAACGCCCCCACCCCGCCCATCGGCGCGAACAGCCGATAGAGGCTGGCCCGCGACAGCCCCAACTCGGCGGCGAGCGAGTCGGGCGACAGCGTGGGATCGGCCAGCCGCGCCTCGATCCGCTCCCGCGCGGTGGCGAGCAGGCCGGCCGCCACCGCCGGGGCATCACGCGCCAGGCCCAGCGCGGAGGGCGCCAGGGCGGCCGCGACCAGGTGCAAGGTGGCCTGCTCCACCTCGCGCGCCTCCGCCACCGACATCGCGGCAAGGCGCGGCGCGAGCGCACGCAGATACTCCCGCAGCAGCGTCCCCGCCGCGCCCCGGGGCATCGCCCCGTGCCAGTTGCCCGCCGGCAGCAGCGCGTCCAGCCGCGGCCGGGGGATCAGCAGGCACAGGCTGGACACTGTCCCGGTGCGGGAGTCCAGCGGGCGGGCGAGGTCGAGCAGGCAGAGCTCGCCATCCTCCACCCGCTGGTCGGGGCCGTCGGCGCGCGCGTCCCACCGGCCCTGCTCGGTGAACAGCAGCGTGTAATGGTCCACCCCGTCGCGGCGGGCGCGCGCGGCGGAGCGGGAAAAGCGCAGCGGGTCGAAGCACGAGCGGCTGACCACGGTCTGGTTCAGCATCCAGATCTCGGCGCTGGCCGCAAACCCGGCCGCGGGCGGAGTGGCGAGCGGGGTGACATCATGGGTCACGCCGACGGTGGCGGCGAGCGCCTCGAATTGCTGCGCCGCGGGCAGCGCCGCGGTGTCGAACGTCATGTGCGGAAGCGACGCGTGGTCCGGTGTGGTCACGACACAGCACCCCGTTCATTTGCGGCAGCTTCGGCCATTCCGGAGTATGGCGAAAGAGCGGGATGGCAAAGATCATCGCATTGCAAAAATACTTGGGATCGGCCCCCCGGTCGCCCCGCCTCACACCCCCCACCCGAACACCGGATACATCCACCCCAGCGCCGCCACGACCCGCGCCGCCGCCGCGTCCGACAGCGTCCGTCGCCACCCGCCCACCACCCCCTCGCCCAGGAACGCCCCATCCCGCGCCGTGCCGGCCGCCCGCCCGCCCGAGAGAAGCTCGAACCGGCAGCGCGCCACGCAGAGCCCCACCGTCGCCGCGTCGGCGGCCACGCCCAGGAACCGGCACAGCCCGGCCAGCTCCGCCTCCGGCGCGGCGCGCAGGCGCTCGTAGGTGACGATCATCCCCGCCCCGGACTCCGCCAGCGCCAGCATCGCCCGCGCCCCCTGGTCCAGCGCGGGCAGCGCGCGGTCCACGAAGGCCTCCTGAGTTTCGCCCGCCACTCGCGGGAAGAACCGCCAGGCCGAGGCCAGCACGTCCCGCGGCTCCCGCGCCACGCCGATGAACCGCGCCGCCGGAAACAGCGTGGCGAGGCGGGGAAACAGGAACACGTTCTCCGGCGTCTTCTCCCCCACCGCCCGCACCGCCCGCCCCGAAGCCTGCGCGGCCAGCGCCGCCAGCACCGCGGTGCCCAGCAGCAGGTCGGCCAGCCCCTCCGGCAGCGGCGGATAGCCGCCGAGGTCGCGGAAGACGGTCGCGTTCTTGGCCGCCACCGCCTGCCCCCATTGCCCCACCAGCGCATCCAGCGGTGCCGCCAGCGCCTGCGGGAACAGCGCCTCGCCCCGGCAGCTGATCGCGGGATGCGCGTCGAGCAGCAGCTGCACCCAGGTGGTGCCCGACCGTGGCGCCCCGCCCAGGAAGAACAGCCGGAGTCCGGCGGTGGCGGACAGCGCCGCCATGCGCTCGGACCAGGAGATCACACTCAGGCCGCGACCCGGCCGGCCGCGGGCGGCGACGGGCGCTCCGGTGCCCCCGCCACCCCCAGCACCAGCACCGCCGGCGCCCGCCGCGGCGGCAGCACCAGCAGCGCGTCGCCGTCGGTCCAGCGGCGCAGCGCCCCGTCGTGCCATTCCGGCGCCCACCACCCGTCCGCCAGCGCCGGGTCGTCCAGCGCCGGCGCCGGCGGGCCATCCCCGTGCAGGGTGATGTGGCGCAGCAGCACCCCCAGCCGCCGCTCGTCGATCAGCCAGGGCCGCGCATCGGCGGGAATGGCGCTCGGCGAGACCAGCCGCGCCTCGCGGCAGCCCGCCGGCAGCAGGAACACGTGATCGCCGCCCGCGCGGGCGGTGGGCGCCAGCAGCCGTCCGGCCACGCGCAGGCGCAACTCCGGCGCCGTCACCTCGGCCGCGGGCGCCGGCACGACCCAGCCCAGCGCCCCGGCGCGCGCGGCCAGCCGCCGCCAGATCGGCTCGACCAGCCCCGGCGCGTCGCCGAGCGGCAGGCAGGACTCCGCCAACCGCCGGGCATGCGCGCCGGCGAAATCGGGATGCAGGCTCAGCGCCGCGCCGCCATTCTCGAACGCCGCCCGGTTGCCCGCATCCAGGTAGGACTCGGTCGCCAGCCCCTCGGCCAGCAGCAGATCGTGGCGGTCCAGCTCGACATGCCAGTAGGTGATCGCCGCGGTCACGCTGTCGCGCCGGATCGAGGCGCCATTGACCAGCAGCCGCACCGGCACCAGATGACCGTCAATCGCCACCGCGTGCTCGGGCGAGAGCGCGAGCGGGCGCGCCGGCAGGCCAGGGCCGAACGCCCCGGGCAGGATGCGGATCGGCCGCACCCGTCGCGGCGCCGGATGGCGGGCCAGGTCGAGCCGCCGCCGCCCCACCCAGATCACCGGCCGCGTCCCCCCGCCGGCGGTGCGCACGAGGTCGCCGGGGCGCAGCGCCTCCACCGCCACCGCGCCGGCCGGGGTGGCGATGCGCGTGCCCTCGGCGAAGCAGGGCGCGGTCAGGGTCAGCAGCGTATCGACGCCGGTCAGCGTCCCGGCGGCCGCCGCCACCCGATCGCCGGCGTAGCTGCCGCTCAGCACCTGGCTGTAGCTGGCGGTGCCGGCGGTCACCAGCAGCGTGTCGGCGGCGTTGATCTCCGCCGTGGTCTGGCCGGAGACGAAATGGACGGCGGCGAGGTCGATATGCCCGCCCGCCGCGAGGCTGGTGGCGAGGGCGGCCCCGCCGCCCGAGATCACCTCGTAGCCGCCGCTGCCGACGGTGGTGGCGCGGGCCGCGCCGGCGGCGTCGATGACCAGCGACCCGCCGGCGCCGATGCTGACGCCGACCGCGCTGCCGCCGCCGGTCACGGTCACCGTGCCGCCGACGCTGGTGTTGGAGGCGGTGGCACCCGACAGCACGGTCTGGCTGCCGCCGGCCAGCACCGCGGTCGCGCTGGCGACGCCGCCCAGCGCGATCTGCTGCTGTCCGCCGGCGGCCACCGTCACCGCGTCGGCGTTGCCGCCGGAGGTGACCAGCTGGACCCCGCCGCCCGCGATCGTGCCGGCCGAGGCGGTGGCGCTGAAGGCCACCACCGCGGTACCGCCGGCGCCGATGCTGGTGGCGGAGGCAAGGCCGCCGAAGCCGACGGTCTCGGTGCCGCCCTGGATGACGGTCGCCGCCACGGTCCCCAGCACCGTCTGGCTGCCCCCGCTCAGGACCGCCCCGGAGGCGAAACCACCGGCGTCAACCAGCTGCACCCCGCCCGCCTGCACGGTCAGGGCGAGCGCGGTGCCGCCCTGCGCCACCTCCTGCGTCCCGCCCGCCAGCACGGTGCCGCGATTGGCCAGCCCGAGGGCGAAGACCGATTGCTGCCCGGCGATGGCGGCGGCGGTGGCGGTGGTGCCGGCATAGATCCGCTCGCCGCCGCCGGCGGCGATGCTGGCCCCGTCGGTGGCGCCGCCGGCCAGCAGATACTCGGTCTCCCCCGCGCCCACCGTCTCGTTGCTTACCAGCCCGGCAGCAGAGGCGACCAGGGTGGTGGCGGACAGCAGCACCACCCCGGTGGTTTCCACCACCGCCCCGGCGGCGCTGGTGGTCGCGGTCGCGGTGCCGTCGGGGGTGACGATCAGCACCCCGCCGCCGGCCACCGTCACCGCCTGCGCGTTGCCGCCGGAGGAGACCGCCATGAAGCCGCCGGAGCCGAGGGAGGCGCCGGAAACCACGCCGAAGACCGCCGCCACCCCGCCGGCGGCGAGGGAGAGGAAGCTCGCGGTGCCGCCCTGCGCGATCTGTTCCTGGCCGCCGGCGGCGACGGTGGCGCCGGTATCCAGCCCGCCCGAGAACACATACTCCACCCCGCCGGCGCGCACGCTGGCCGCGCTGGCGGTGCCGGCGAATTGCACGTCGAGCTGCCCGCCGGAGCTGATGACGCTCGCCGAGGCGACGCCGCCCGAGAACACGAACTGATAGCCGCCGGACCGGACCGTGGTGGCGCTGGCGAGGCCGCCGGTGGAAACCACCTCCTCGCCGCCGCTGAGGAGGCTGGCGCTGGCGAGGCCGCCGGCGCTGACATACTGGAAGCCGCCGGCCTCGATCGTGCTCGCCGCCGCCTCGCCGGCCGACATCACGAAGACCGACCCGCCGCTCACGCTGGCGCCGCTGGCCAGCGCCAGCAGCCCGGGCGTCCCGGACAGGGTGAGGCGGCCCTGGGCGGCGATGGTGGCCCCGCTCACGCTGCCGCCGCCGGCGACGGTTTCGTTGCCGCCGCTCAGCACCGTGGTCGCGACCGCCGAGCCGCCGGAGGAGACCACCGCGACCCCGCCCGAGGACACGGTCACGCCGCGGATCGCGCCGCCGGCATAGACGGTGGCGAAGCCGCCGTTATCGACCGCGAGCCCGGAGACGGTGCCATAGACGAACAGGCTCTCGGCGTTGGACACGGTGAGGCCGACCACGGTGGCGCCGGCGGCGATGGTCGATGTGGTGCTCATGCCGCCGCCTCCGCGTGATCCGCCGTTGCGCCCGCGACCAGCCCGGGGATGCGCCGCAGGGCCGCGATCACCTGCTGGCCGGTGATGAGGCGCGAGCATTCGAACTGCCGCGGCGTCCCCGCATGGCGCGGGCACCAGAGGAAATCCCCGTGATCGAAGCGGTGCCGCGGATCGTTCCAGCAGCTGTTGCAGGCGTGCCAGTTGATGACCCGATACGGGGTATGAAACTCGTTGTCGGGGTGGGTGAAGCCGGAGATCAGCACCACCGGCGTCCCCGCCGCCCAGGCCAGCCAGGACAGCCCGCTCGACAGGCCGACGAAGGCGGCGGCATGACGCAGCCAGCGCGCGCGTTCGGTGAGCGGCCGATCGCCGGTCTCGTCCTCCGCTCCGTGCGGGATGTGGTTCCAGACGATGCCGCTGCCGTGGACCGGCAGGCGGTCGATGCAGATCACCCGGTAGCCGGCGTCCTTGAGGAAGCGGATCACCTCCCGCCAGCCGGTGGGGTTGGTCCAGTTCTTCGATTGCGTCGAGCTCTGGGCGGCGATGCAGATATAGGGATCGGCGATCGGGCGGGGCGCGTCGGGCAGGGCGAGGCGCGGCGCTTCCTCCGCCGGATCGACGCCCAGGATGTAGCCGGCGGTGCGGTGCAGCCCGACCTGGCGGAAATCGGTCGGCTGGAAGATGCAGTCGGCGTCGTCGAAAAACAGCCCGAGGCAATAGGTGGCATAGGCGCGCTCGGGCAACGCCTCGGCTTGCAACTCGGCGTGGGTGACGAAGCGGATCTCCGGATAGGCATCGCGCAGCAGCGGGATGATGGTCTCGCCCATGGCGCAAGTCAGGCGGCAGCCATGGGCGTCGGCGAAGCGGGCGGCGTAGGGGAACCAGGCCAGGATGTCGCCCAGGGTGCCGACCGGGAACAGGATCAGCACCTCCCGCCCGCGTGCGTCGTAGTCGTGCGCCAGGAGTTCGGTCACCGTCCCGTCGGCGGCGATGTCCCAGACCTCCACCCCGAAGCGGACATACCAGCGCTTGGCGGAGTTCACGAAGGCGCCCTGGTTCTCGCTCTGGAACAGGATGTTGCCGGTATCGAGGTCGCGCAGGCGGACCCGCCAGCGGCCCTCGGCGCGCGCCGGCAGGATCACCCGGGCGCCGAGGTTGAAATCGAAACGGACGCCGCGCGGTCCGGGCTCGGTGGGTTCGGGCGCGGGCGGCGGATAAGGGCGCGCGGTCTCGGGCGCCGGGTCCGCGGCGGCGCTGGTGGGCGGCGGTGACGGCGAGGGCGCATCCATGCGGCGGTGGCTCGGACCCGTCTCAAATTGCAGAAAGCGCGGCGCGGTCACTCTGGCACGGGCGACGGCGGGGGCGCAATCGAAACCGGGCCGCGCGGCGGCGACGTCATCGAAAGCCAGCGGCGCGGCGGCGGCCCGGGGGCTGGCCGCTCCGGGCAATCCGCCCCATATGGGCGGTTCGCCGCTTTTCAGGAAACCAGGCCAGTGACCGAACCCCAGGACGCCATCCGCCTCTCCCGCTTGCCTTCCGGCCTTACCGTGGTCACCGAGCGGATGGAGCGGGTCGAGACGGTCTCCTTCGGGGCCTATGTCGCCACCGGCTCCCGCCACGAGACCGCGGCCGAAAATGGCGTCTCCCACTTCCTCGAACACATGGCCTTCAAGGGCACCGAGCGCCGCTCCGCCGCCGCCATCGCCGAGGAGATCGAGGCGGTGGGCGGGCATCTCAACGCCTACACCGCCCGCGAGCAGACCGCCTATTACGCCAAGGTGCTGAAGGAGGACACGGCGCTCGCGGTGGACATCATCGGCGATATCCTCACCCATTCGAGCTTCGCCCCCGAGGAGCTCGAGCGCGAGCGCGGCGTGATCCTCCAGGAGATCGGCCAGGCCAACGACACGCCGGACGACATCATCTTCGACCGGTTCCAGGAGGCCGCCTACCCGGACCAGCCGCTCGGCCGGCCGGTGCTGGGGCCGGAGGACGGCATCCGCGCCATGCCGCGCGGCGTGCTGACCGGCTACATGCGCCGCCAGTATCCCGCCTCCAACATCGTGGTCGCCGCCGCCGGCGCGCTGGACCATGCCGGGATCGTGGCGCTGACCGAGCGGCACTTCGCCGACCTGCCCGCCCCGGAGGCCGCCGCGGCCGAAGCCGGCCGCTACCGGGGTGGCGAGTTCCGCGAGGCGCGCGACCTCGACCAGGTCCATATCGTGCTGGGCTTCCCCTCGGTCGGCTACGGCGACGCCGACTACTACCCGACCCTGTTGCTCTCCACCCTGCTCGGCGGCGGGATGTCCTCGCGCCTGTTCCAGGAGGTGCGGGAGAAGCGCGGGCTGGTCTATTCGGTCTATTCCTTCACCCAGCCCTTCGCCGATGGCGGGCTGTTCGGCATCTACGCCGGCACCGGGGAGGCGGAGGCGGCCGAGCTGATGCCGGTGACGCTGGAGGAGTTGCGCAAGGTGCAGCGCGAGGTGACCGAGGCGGAACTGGCCCGCGCCCGCGCGCAGGTGAAGGCCTCGCTGCTGATGTCTCTGGAAAGCACCGGCAGCCGCTGCGAGCAGCTGGCGCGTCAGTTGCAGGTTTTCGGCCGGGTGGTGCCGACCGCCGAGACGGTGGCGAAGCTGGCCGCGGTGACGCTGGATGATGTCCGGCGCGCGGCGGTGCGGCATTTCCGCGCCACGCCGACCCTGGCGGTGATGGGGCCGGGGGAGCGCGTGCCGGCGCTGGCGGCGGTGACGGAGGCGCTGGCGGCGTGATAGGTCCGTCCTCCTGCGGAGGTCGGGTATCGCCCGAGTCTGGCGCGCGCCGCCACAGCGACCATGCGCGCCCGCTTCCCCAGGTTCCGTCGGAACCTGGGTATATCATCTCGCGGAATGGTATCACACGAAAAATGGCGTGCCGGTGCCGACGATGATGAGCACTATGTCTACGCCATAGCCCTATGATAGATCACGCGGAAGAGGGGCCGCGTTTGGGAACCGCCTCCGCGAGCCGCGCGGGCCTGATCGCGATTGGCTGAAACCCTGGAAGGAAGAACATCTTCCGCTCACGGAACTGGCCGATCGCGAAGGCTGGCCGGACGACACTCGCTTCCGTTGGACACCCGACGCGCCGGCCGATTTCGAGATCGAAGCCGACGGGGAGGCTTTCGGGATTCAGTGTACTACAGCCTATCCCGAATGGCCCAACGCTGTAGGCAAATCGGCCGGCCATACATGGGTGCTGGAGCTGCAGCACTTCAATTCCGGCGCGCCGACATTTGGCGGGGGACAGCCATCGACCCCTACGGCGCGTGACATCCTGGTCGACCTACAGGCTTGGCGAGATGGCATCGGCTCCGCGCTCAAGGCAAAGCTCGATCCGAAGTACCAGGGCCTTCGGTTGCTAATATTCGCTGGACGCGCAGGATTCGACCTCATCGACTTCGACTTCGCTGAGGCAGTGGCCCCTGCCGTCGAGGCCCACGCCGCAGCATGGCGCGGCATTTTCCAAGCGGTCTACGTTGTGGACGCGCGAGAAGGAGCCCTCGTGCGTCTCACACGAGGGTAACCCGCGGCAGCGACGCGCCGCCCCGCCCCAGGACCGTATAATCACTTGTTACAGGCGTCGAAGCACTGGTCCTTGGTCCGATCGGTATATTGCTGGCAGCGCGCGAAGCATTGATCGAACGACTGTCCGCTGGCCGGAGCAGCGGCGGGTGCGCTGCCGAACGCTGCCGTGCATTGAATGTTGGAAGCCCTCGACTCCAATGCCGCGACGTTCCGTTGCGCCATCGCTTGGTAGGCAGCGGCCATAAGCGGGGTGGTCGCCATCGTTGCCCCTACGCCTGCAAGACCCTGTTGGCGGGCAATCTCTGAGCGTATCCACGCGCACTCGCGCATTCGCGCGTCACCGTCGGGCGGCATTGGCCTGTTCAGCACGGCGTCAGCGTAGAATTCCGAGTTGCCGTGCGCGCAGCCCAGTAGCAGGAGGGTGAGCGCGAGGAAAGGTATTGCTATCTTTGGAACCGACATTGTTTGTTCCCCCACAATGCGCTGACATGCCATTCAACCGTGTGGCAACTCGATTTTGATGTCTCGGCCGAAGGAGATCCCCATCACCTCACAGGCTGCACGCAGGATCTTTTCTTTCTCACGGTTTGCGATGTTACACCCGATGAACCAACCGGGCGTGATCTCTTTCACATACCGTTCCAGATCGGGCCGATCTGGATAGACTTCCGAGCGAGATCGCGCGATGTGATTACGTGTCCGGCCCCGCACCTTGGCCGCGAGCTTCACGAAGAAGTTGTCATCGTACTGGGCGAGATCGCCGAGGATATTGATCATGGCGTCGGTAGCGTCGGATGCCAGATGCAATTCCCTATCAATGTGGTAGGCCAATCCGGTCCCGTTCGTGTTCCGTGTTTGGGTTGTGGCGCGGGCGGCTGTTAGTTCAGCTGGCGTTCCAGTCGGTGGAAGAGCCCGGCGAAGAACATCGTCGAGGCTTTCTGTCTCCGACACGCGGAGCTCCAAGAGTCGGCTGAGCACGTCGGGTGCGACTGAAATCATGGTGATGTTCATGAATATCACTCCATTGAAGATCGGGCTTCAGCGCCTCGGAGGAGTACGCGCTGTTTGCTGCGGGCGGCGTGATACGCTGTGACTAACCGGTCGCCCGCCAGAACCAGACGTTTGCCCACCAGCCTTCTCGCCTGATCGCGCAATTGCCTTAACTCGCGGTCCAGTGCTTGAAAGTCCTTCTCGCGGACGAGGTATCCGCCCTCGACCTCGGTCCCGATCCAGCGGATCAGTTCGAGATCATCATCGGCAAGCCCGCGCTGGGCCATCCGCTTGACCGCGTGAGCGGTCAAATCCAGGGAATTCATCATGATGCGCCTCTGGAGTTGGACGCTTGAGTGTCAGCGCCGCGTGGGGTGACCAACTCGCCGAGTAGATCATCGAGATCGCCATATTTGCGGTCGAACTCAGCCCGCGCCCACTCGGCCCGCTGTTCAGGCGACCCCTTCGGCATTTCGTGAAGAGCAGCAGCGCCACTAAGGATGGCCTGCGCCGCCGTCGTGTCATTCCCGACGACGCTTGCGGCCTCTTCAGTACATACCCGGTAATTGGGCCACAAGCCGGGCGTCCACCGCACGGATTCGGCCAGTTCGGCAGAAGTGTCGATCTTTGAAAGACGATCCCGCAGGAACCGGACGAAGGGGTTATGTTCTCCCTCGTCGAAGTCGTCATCAAATTCACTCAGGAATTGCTGCGCGTCTTCCAGCACCTTTTTGCCGAAGAGATCGCGAGCCTTGATCGACCGCTCTTCGCTGCTCACCGCCCCTTCGTCAATCGGCCATTCTGGAGGTAGATGGGGAATTCTGCGGTAAAGGTCGAACAGGGCATCCGCCGAGGCGCGGACATCGGCTATGCGGGTTCGGCGCTCTTCGAGGGACTGTTCGGCGGCGATGAAGAACAGCAGGGGTGCTATCTCGATGATGCTTTCACGGCTGATCCGGTAACGGTGCGCGACGAGGGTGAGGGCATTCCGGGCGGCTGCTTCTATGCGGAGTTTCATCACGTCTCGTTCCGCCTCGGCCGCAGGACACAGGCTCTCCGGCTGCACGTCGAGCGCCTTCGCAAGTGCCCTCAGCGTGTTCGCCCGAACACGTGTCGGCTTGCCCCTCTCGATGCGAGAGATGGTCGAGACATCGACCTTCGGCTTAGTTGCTTCGCTCAACTCGACTTGCGTCCAGTCCTTCTTACGGCGGGCTTCCGCCAGCGCTTTCCCGTTCAAGATCGCCATCACTATCCTCCGAGGGCCGCAATTTGCGCCGTCAGATGACTATATAGGCGTTACGATGGCCCCTTCCAATGAGTAATTGGCCGGCATATGGCGGCTTTATTTGCTATATAATTTGCTATATACGCCACCTTTCCAAAGATCGGCGCCTATCTGGGCGCCTAGACGGCCTCACAAGCGCCCAGCGTAAGGATCGACTAGGCATATGGCTCTGCATCTCGAAAAATGCCGTCGCGAGATGGAGTTTCGCCGTCGGGGTAGGACGGCAAGATAAAAGCGTTGCCGTCGTTGGGCGCTTTCTGCTCGTTCAGTCAATGGGTTATGGCGGCTCTCGCCGGAAGGGTCTGCTGGCGCTTTTTGGAATTCTCCAATGATATCAATGCTATTTGCGCCATCTAGTGTTGCTTTCGGGTGCTTCGTCATCTGCGAAAGTTGGACGGCAAGGGAAAAGCGACACCATCCGGCGCGCGCAAGTGGCTGATACGGTTAGTATTTCTTGCCATCCGCTCCCAACCAGCAGATGGCGGTAAAGGCACTTTCTTCAAGGAATTCAAAAACTGACCGCCATCCGCCATTTTACCGGCGGAAAGCCGGACTCGGTTGCGTATGTTGCCTCAGTATGATAACTTTATGCCGTGACAGAGCCGCGTGACCCGACCCTCGACGTGCTTCTCGACCTCGACGGGCAGGTTCTCGTGGTGGACCCGGAAGGCGGCCATTGGGTCCGGTTCGTGGTGACGCGGGTGCCGGCATCGCCGGAGAAGCCGCACGGCATCGACTACGCGCTCACCCTGCACG
>JAKBCO010000044.1 GCA_021807785.1 Pseudomonadota bacterium | reverse complement strand
TCGAGACCGGCCCGATGGAACGCATCCTCGTTGATCCACATCAGGGTGGTGGAGGAGTTGAACGGCGCACCGCCCATCTTGCCGCCGGCCACGCCGTAATAGCCGCGCACGGCGGGGATGTAGCGCGCCGCATCGATGGCGATGCCGGTCTTGGCCGCGAGCTGCCAGACATCCAGCGCGGCCGGGCCGGCGGCGACCATCTGGGCGGTGCCGACGTCGAAAATCTGCGCGATCGAAGGCGCCTTGCCGGCGCGCCAGGCGGCCACGGTGGCAGTCAGAACCTCGGCGTAGGTCCCCTTGTAGGCGGCATCGACGGTGACCGAGGTCTGCGATTTGTTGAACGCGTCGATCATGCCTTGCAGGGTCTGGCCAAGCTGGCCACCCATGGCGTGCCACAGGGTGATGGTGGTGCGCGGACCGGCCGCGTGCGCGGTGGCGGCGGCCGCCGCCAGCGCGGGGGCGGCGGCGAGCAGGGTGCGGCGCTTCATCCTGGAGGTCCTCCTCGGTGGGGCGCGGCGGGGTGCCGGGCCGCGGTTACGATAGCAGATCGGACCCGGTGGTCGAACCCCCCGCGGCCAGGAACGCGGCCAGCCGGGCTTCGGTCTCCGCCGGCGCGTGCAGCCCGAGTTTCGTGCGCCGCCACAGGATGTCCGGCGCCGTCATCGCGAACTCATGGGCCACCAGATAGCGCGCCTCGGTCGCGGTCAGCCCGCCACCGAGATCGGCGCCGAGATCGGCCAGGCTGCTTGCCCCCGCCAGCAGCAGCGCCGCGCGGGAGCCGTAGGTGCGGGCGAGCCGGGCCGCGAGCGGGGCGGGAAGAAACCCGTGCGCGGCGATGAAATCCGCCTGCCAGGCGATGAAATCCGCCCCGGTGTCGCCGCCGGGCAGCGGAGCTTTCGCGGTCCAGGGCGGCACGAAGGGGCGGCCGAGCGCGGCCAGCAGGCGGGTGACCGCCTGCTCGGCGAGCCGCCGACAGGTGGTGATCTTGCCGCCATAGACCGACAGCAGCGGCGCGCCAGGGGTGGGATCGAGATCGAGCACGTAGTCGCGGGTCACTTCCGAGGCCATGCTCGCGTGGTCGTCGTAGAGCGGACGGACCCCGGCGTAGGACCACACCACGTCGGTCGGTTGCGGCGGGACGCGCAGATAAGGGACCAGGCTGGCGCAGAGATAGGCGACCTCCTCGGCACCGATCTGGACCCGCGCCGGATCGCCGGTAAAGGGGATATCGGTGGTCCCGATGAGGCTGAACCGCGACTCGTACGGGATCACGAACACCACCCGGCGGTCCGGGTTCTGCAGCAGCAGGGCATACTCCCCGTCATGCAGGCGGGGCACGACGATGTGGCTGCCCTGGACCAGCCGCACGGCACGGCGCGGCGTCGCGCCCAGCCGGTCGGTCAGCACATGCCCCACCCAGGGGCCGGCGGCGTTGACGATGGCGCGCGCGGCAACCGTGGCCCCGTCCGCGAGCTCGGCTTGCCAGATCCCATCGGCGCGGCGAGCGGCGATCAAGCGGGTGCGGGTGCGGATCCTGGCACCGCGCTCGGCCGCATCCATCGCGTTCAGGACCACCAGCCGGCTGTCCTCGACCCAGCAATCGGCATACGAGAACCCCCGGTGGAGCGTCTCGCGCAGCACCGCCGTCGCCGGGTGCGGCGGGAACCGCAGCGCGCGCGAGGCAGGCAGGCGGCGGCGGCGCGCCAGATGGTCATACAGGAACAACCCGGCCCGGATCAGCGCCGCCGGTCGCTGGCCAGCCGCGTGGGGCAGCACGAATTCCATCGGTCGGATGATGTGCGGGGCGATGGCCAGCAGTCGCTCCCGCTCCCGCAGGGCTTCGCGGACCAGGCGGAATTCTCCCTGCTCCAGATAGCGGAGTCCGCCATGGATCAGCTTGGTGCTGGCCGAGGAGGTGTGCCCGGCCAGATCGTCCTGTTCGATCAGCAGCACGGAGAGGCCGCGTCCGGCGGCATCGCGCCCGATGCAGGCGCCGTTGATGCCACCGCCGATTACCAGCAGATCGAAGACCGGATCGGACAGGCGAGCCTCCGGAAGATGCAGCGGAAGGCCGATAACGCCGCGATGGGTGTGCGGCAAGCGCTTGACGCGCCACCCTCGGTCGCGGGAAGCGATGGCATGACCATTCCCTTGTTGATCGGCCATCGCGGCGCGCGAGGCCTGTTTCCCGAGAATACGTTGGAGGGGTTCCGCGCCGCGGCCGCGCTCGGGATCGATGGAATCGAGCTCGACGTGGCGTTGACCGCCGACGGCGTCGCGGTGGTCAGCCATGATCCGGCGCTGAATCCGGCGTTGACGCGGGGGGCCGACGGGCGCTGGCTCGACCAGCCGGGGCCGCTGATCCGCGCGCTGCCGGCGGCGGCGCTGGCAGCCTATGACGTGGGGCGGCTGCGTCCGGGCAGCGCGTTGGCAGCCGCCTTCCCCGATCAGCGTCCGATCGATGGCGCCCGCATCCCGCCGCTGGAGGCGGCGCTCGGCTCGGCGGAACTGTCGTTTCTGGTGGAGATCAAGACCATGCCCGACCAGCCGGCCTCGACCGCGCCGGCCGAGGTGCTGGCAGCGGCGGCGCTGGCGGCGGCCGACCGGGCTGGCGCGCTGGGACGGGTGCGGTTCGAATCCTTCGACTGGCGCGGCCCGCGGGCGGTGCGGCATCTGCGCCCGGAGGTGCCGCTGGCCTGGCTCACCCGACCGGCCACGATCGCGGCGGCGGCGCTGTGGTGGGATGGGCCGTCGGTGGATGATTTCGCCGGCTCGGTGCCGCGCGCGGTGGCGGCCGAGGCCGGCTCGGGGGGCGTATGGGCGCCCGAGCACACCGACCTGACCGCCGAGCAGATCGCCGAGGCCCATGCGCTGGGCCTTGCCGTCTATGCCTGGACCGTGAACGCCCCGACCGAGATCGCACGGCTATGCGCGGCCGGAGTGGACGCGATCATCACCGACCGGCCGGATCTGGCGCGGGCGGTGCTGGCGGCGGCGCCAATCGATGGCGCCAATCGATGACTCGTCGCTTGGACGGCGCGCCGCCGGTATGGTCTTTATTTCGCGCACAGCCGCATGGTGGCGTCCCTTGGCAACCCTGCGCGCGATAGGGTCGGCCGAAAGGGCCGATCATATCATTCCGCCGCCGCCCGCCGCCGCCGCTCGGCATCGTCCCACGCCGTGAGCGGCTGGAAATCGGGCACGAAGCCGAGCCCCTTGCGGGCGTCGGAGGAGACCGCGTCCTGCGAGGTCACGACGTCGATCACCGCCGGCGCGTGGGCCAAAGCGCGGGCGAGGGCGGCGTCGAGCGCGGCCGGGTCCTCGACCCGCTCGCCATGGGCGCCCAGGGCGCGGGCCATCGCCGCGTAGTCGGAATGGCGGAGCGTGGTGCCCACCACCCGGCCGCCGTAGTTCACCTCCTGGTCGTAGCGTTCGATGTTCCAGGCGGCGTTGTTGGAAACGATGACGACGATCTTCGCCCCGTGGCGCACCGCGGTGTCGATCTCCATGGCGTTGATCCCGAAGGCGCCGTCGCCGGTCACCGCGATCACCTGCCGGTCCGGGCAGGCCAGCGCGGCGGCGACCGCATAGGGCACCCCGACGCCGAGACAGCCGAAGGCGCCGGCATCCAGATAGGTGGTGGCGTTCAGCCCGACGCGGGCGAAGCTGAGGAGATCGCCGCCATCGGCGATGCCGATGTAGTCGGCCGCGGCAACCCGGTCGATCGCGGCGAAGATCGCCAGCGGATGCACCTTCCCGTCGCCACCGCGGGACGGCACCTCGGCCGCCGCCCCCTTGGCGAGGCGCGCCCGGTGCTGGGCTTGCAGCCGGCCCCGCCAAGCCTCATCGCGGGCCCCGGTATCGTTGCCGAGGGCGTCGGTGATCGCCTCCAGCGCCAGATCGACCGAGGCGAGCAGCTCGGGGCTGCCGCGCCGATTGTCGATCAGCTCGCCCGCGCTGTCGGCGATGCGCAGGAAGGCGGCGTTCGGAAAGACCGCCGGCGAGCCGAAGCCGAGCTGGTAGTCGAGCTTGCGGCCCAGGGTGACCACCAGATCCGCCTCCGTCATCGCCGCCGCCCGCACCGCGCCGACCGCGGCCGGATGGTCGGCGGCCAGCAGCCCGCGGCTTTCCTGGGTGTCGAGATAGAGCGCGCCGGTGGCGTCCAGGAAACGGGTCAGCGCCGCCCCGACCCCGCGCGCGCCGCGGCCGGAGATCACCAGCGGGCGGCGCGCGGCACGCAGGCGCGCCACCGCCGCGGCGATCGCGTCCGGATGCGGGGCGATGCGCCGGGCCGGCGGCGGGGCCAGCCAGTCGGGCGGGATCAGCGCTGCGGGAACCCGGGTCCGCAGCACGTCGGTGGGAAACTCGAGATAGACGGGTCCCGGTTCGCCGAGATCGCCGCCGGCGCGCGCGATCGCCTCGTCGAGTTCGCGCGGCGCCTGCTCCGGCACCCGCGCGGTGCGGGCGTAGCGGGTGACCGGGCGCAGGATCTCCACATGCGGAATGTCCTGCAGCGGTCCCATGTTCGCTTGCGGGCGCGGGGTGCAGCCGGCCAGCAGCAGCACCGGCGCGCGGGCGAGGGCGGCGTTGGCCATACCGCTCACGGTATTGGTCACGCCCGGCCCGGCGGTGACCAGCACCACCCCCAGGCTGCCGGTGAGCTCGGCATGGGCATGGGCCATGTGGACGGCCGCCCCTTCGTCGCGCACATCGACGATGCGGATGCCCTGGCGGGCCACATGGTCCCAGACCGGCTGGATATGGCCGCCCTGCAGGCCGAAGGCCACTCGCACGCCGCGGGCGGCGAGCGCGCGGGCGGCCCAGGCGGCGACGCTGTCCTCAGCCTGGTTGAGGTCCTGCTGATCGGTCATGGTCGGGCTCCGGTCTGACGGGTCACTTGGTTGCTCACGAGGAGGCGAAACGTTCGCGCAGCGCGCGATGGAGGATCTTGCCGCTGGCGTTGCGCGGCATCTCGTCGGCGGCAAGGAACTGGACGCCGCGCGGACGCTTGTGGCCGGCGAGCAGAGGGCGGGCCCAGTCGAGCAGCGCTGCTTCGGACACCGACGCCCCGGCGCGCGCCACCACCACCGCGGTCACCCGCTCGCCCCAGCGCGGATCGGGCAGGCCGATCACCGCGACATCGGCGATCGCCGGGTGGGTGGCCAGCACCGCCTCGACTTCGGCCGGATAGATGTTCTCGCCGCCCGAAATGATGGTGTTCTTCTTGCGATCAATCAGGCGGACGAACCCGTCGGCGTCGCGCAGGGCGATGTCACCGACGCTGAGCCAGTCGCCGCGGAACGCCTCGGCGGTCTTGTCGGGCAGGTTCCAGTAGCCGGCGAACGCATAGGGCGCGCGCGAATGGAGTTCGCCCGGGCTGCCGTCCGGCACCTCCACCCCGGCCTCGTCCAGGATCCGGACCGGCGCCGACCCCGCGATCTCCCGCCCGACCGTGCCCAGGCGATCGAACTGCTCGTCCGGCCGCAGGATGGTGACCCACCCGGCCTCGGTCGAGCCATACATCTCGTAGAGGCCGCAGGCGGGGAACATCGCCATGATGGCACGCTTGAGCGGGGCGTGGGCGGGCGCCGAGGAGATCACGAGGCCGCGCACCCGCGCCGCGCCGGCCCCGACGCGGACGCGATCGGGCAGGTCCAGCATCATTGCGTAATGGGTCGGCACCAGTGAGGTGAAGGTGATCGCGCCGGCGCCGAGGATGGCGAGGCAGAGGGCCGGATCGAAGCCGGCGCGGGAGAAGATCGTCACCGGCGCGCCGAGAGCGAGAAAGGCGTTGAAGAAATAGAGCGAGTTGGCGTGGCACATCGGCATCACCAGCAGCGCGTGATCGGCCCGCGAGAGGCCGAATTCGACCGCGGTGACCAGCGCCAGCATCGCCATGTCGCGGTGGCAGCGGATCGCCCCTTTCGGCCGCCCGGTGGTGCCGGAGGTATAGATCAGGCACCAGGGAGCATCGGCGGCGACCGGCGGGCCGGGCTCGCCGGGCGAGGCCGCGGCGAGCAGCGCCTCGTAGGAATGGAAACCCGCATCGGCGGGGTCTGGGCCGAGCAGGATCCGGTGCGTATCGGCAAGGCTGGCGACCCGATCGGCGAGGCGGTCCTCGACGATGATCGCCGCCGCGGCGCAGTCCCGCAAGATATAGGCGATCTCGGCGGCGACCAGGCGGAAATTGATCGGCACCGCGACCAGCCCCGCCTTGGCGGCGGCGACATAGATCTCGGCCCATTCCAGCCGGTTGTGGGCCAGCACCGCGACCCGGTCGCCGGCGGCGAGGCCGAGCTCCAGCAGGGCGTTGGCGAGGCGGCAGGCACGGTCGTTCCATTCTAGGAACGTAATCGCCCGTTCGAGGTCGCGGGCGCCGATCCGGTCGGGAAACAACCGTGCTTGGGTGGCGAGCGTCTCGCCGGCGGTGAGGGGGGCGGTCATCAGGCGGCCCGCGACGGGCGGTCGCGCCCAGGGGGAATCTCCGCGACGGCGGCGGCCAGCGCGTTCGCGGCATGGGCGGCATGCGCGACCGCCAGCGCTTCCGCCCGCTCCGGCGGCCCGGCGGCGATCGCCGCCACCATCTCCGCGTGCTGGTCCCAGATCACCCGCGGCGGTTCGGCCTGACGCAGCACCTCGCCCATGGCGCGGCGCAGGAACCGCCAGTGCGGCGCGGCGGCCCGCGCGATCAGCGGATTGGCGGAGGTGGTATAGATCAGCGCGTGCAGCGCGGCATCGTGGCGGAGCTGCGCGGCCACGGCATCGGCGGCGATGGCGGCGGCGCCGGCGCGCAGGATGGCCTCGGCCGCGGCGACGAAGCCGGGGGCGGCGCCGGCACGGCACTGCCGGGCGGCGGCGCCGGCGGCCACCCCGTCCAGCGCAGCGCGGATCTCGTAATGATGGCGCACCAGGGTCATGTCGAGCGGGGTCACCGCGAGGCCGCGCCGTCCGACCTCGGCCACCATGCCGTCGGCTTTCAGCAGGGCCAGCGCCTGCTGCACCGGCTGGCGGGAAATCCCGAGCGCGGCGGCGAGCTGCTCCTGCACCAGATGGGTGCCGGCGGGCAGGGTGCCGTCGCAGATGTCATCGAGGATAGCGTTGTAGGCCTGTTCGGTCAGACGGGCCGGGGGGTGGGCGGGCTGCATGGCGATTTGTACTCTGAATTCGGAATTCGAATACCTGAGGCTCCTACCCCCGTCAAGGCCCACCCGCGTTCACCTTCCGGCAACCCTTCGCCCCTAGCCTTCCCCCATGCGGGTGAAGCTGTTCCGGGCGGCGGAGATGACGGCGGCGATGGCGCTGATCCGCGCCGAGCTGGGCGCGGACGCGCTGATCCTTTCCTCGCGCCGGGTGCCCGAAGGGGTCGAGGTGACGGCGGCGCTGGAGATGCCCGAGGCACCGGCCGCCGCGCCCGGGGGCGCCCCTGCCACCGACCGCGCCGCGCTGCTGGCCTGGCACGCGGTGCCGCCCCGGCTGCGTCCGACGCTGGGCGGGATCGCCCCGCTGGCGGGCGCGCTGGCAGCGGCGCTGGGCTTCGCGCCGCTGCCGCTCGCCGCCGCTCGCCCGCTGCTGTTCGTGGGGCCACCCGGCGCCGGCAAGACCCTCACCGTGGCACGGCTGGCGACACGGCTGGTGCTGGCCGGCACGCCGCCCCGCGTCATCACCGCCGACGGCGAGCGCGCCGGCGCGATCGAGCAGCTGGCGGCCTTCACCCGGCTGCTGTCGCTGGATCTGATCGCCGCCGCCACCCCGGAAGCCCTGGTCCGGGCGCTGGCCCGCCCCGGCAGCGGCCCGGTGCTGGTGGACACGCCGGGGATCGACCCAAGCCGCGATCCGGCGGCGCTCGCCGCGCTGGCCGCGGCCGGCACGCTGGCGCTGGTGCTGCCCGCCGGTCTGGATGCCGAGGAGGCCGGCGACCTCGCCGCCGCCTTCGCCGCCGCCGGCGCGCGCTATCTGGTGGCGACACGGCTCGATCTCGCCCGCCGCCTGGGCGGGGTGCTGGCGGCGGCGGCGGAAGGCCCGGCGCTGGCCGAGGCCGGCATCGGCCCCGGCGCCGCCGACGGGCTGGCCCCGCTGACCCCCGCCCTGCTGGCCGCGCGTCTGGCCGAGGCCATGCCCGCCCCACGCGCGGCGCCGGCGCGTCCGCGGCTCGCCCCCCCCGTCTGGCCGCGCCTGCCGCCGACCCCGCATCAGGAAGCCCGCCCATGAGTGTCTCCGAGGTCGCCGCCAAGCTGGCGATCGCCCCACGCCCGGCCGGGCGGCTGATCGCCATCGCCTCCGGCAAGGGCGGGGTGGGCAAGACCTGGTTCGCCATCACCCTGGCCCATGTGCTGGCGCGCAACGGCAAGCGGGTGCTGCTGTTCGACGGCGATCTGGGCCTGGCGAACGTCGATATCCAGCTGGGGCTGGCGCCGACGCGGGACCTGTCGGCGCTGCTGGCCGGGCGCGCCAGCCTGGCCGAGACGGTGCTGCGCTACCCGGCCGGCGGGTTCGACATCCTGCCCGGCTGCGCCGGCTCCGGCGTGCTGTCGGGGCTGGATCCGGCGCTGCTGGAGCCGGTGCTGGCGCTGCTGCGGGCCGCGCCGTCCTACCGCCATGTGCTGCTGGATTTGGGCGCGGGGCTCGAGGCCGGGGTGCGGGCGCTCGCCGCCGCCGCCGACACGCTGCTGGTGCTGGCCAGCGACGAGCCGACCAGCCTGACCGATGCCTATGCGGTGCTGAAACTGCACCAGGCCGACCGGCCGGGCGGAGATGTGCGGATCGTGGTCAACCAGGCGCCCAACCCGGCCGCCGGGCAGCGCACCTATGCCGCGCTGCGCAAGGCGGCGCAGGCGTTCCTGGGGCGCGATCCGCCGCTGGCCGGGGTGATCCGGCGCGATGAGCGGGTGCGCGACGCCATCCGCCGCCAAAGCCTGCTGCTGGCGCGCTACCCGAACGCCGCCGCCGGATCGGACGTGGAACGCACCGCCCGCGCGCTGGGCTTGTAGCGACGAGCCGCGCGCGAGGCCGACCGATCCGCAGCACCCAGGCGCCGCCGGCTGGACTGCGCGCCACCGCCCGCCGGCCCCGGAAGGATCGCACCCGATGCCGACCACCGCCGCGCCGGCCGCCGCCGGCCAACGCCGCCCGCCGCGCGTCCCCCTGCCGGCGCCGCTGATCCTGCTGGCGCGGAACACCCGCCTGACCGAAACCATCAAGGACCTGACCGAGCGGCTGGACGGGCTGACGCGGGAGGTCCACCAGCATTTCTGCGCCGGCCGCTGACGGCGGCGCGGCGCGCGGCCGGTTCCTGGTTGGGCTATGTTGCCCCAGGGCAGCGGCGGATGAGCCGCCCATCCGGGACATGTCGAATGCAGATGTCGCTCAGGCTCGCGGTGTTCACCGTCGTCGTGACCGCTTTCTACCTGCTGCTCGCGATTGCCGGCGAGGGTGGGTTCGGCGCGTATTTTTCCCACCCGCCCCTGGTCGCGCTGGCCATCGTCGTGTGTGCGCTCGCGGGCATCGCGCTCTTTTCCGCCGGCAATATCAGCCCCGGTGAGCGCGAAGACCGCGGCAATCGCTGGGTGTTCATCGTCTTCGGCGTGGTCGGTCTCCTCAGCGGCTGGCTGCCCGCCTGGACCGACCGGATCGGCCTTCTCACGATCGGCGGCGATGGCGTGCGCTGGCTCGGCGTCGCCCTGGCCGCCGTCGGGGGCGGGCTGCGCATCTATCCGGTCTTCGTGCTCGGCAGGCGGTTCAGCGGCCTCGTCGCCATCCAGCCCGGCCATGCGCTCGTCACCACCGGCATCTATCGGCGCATTCGCAACCCCAGCTATCTCGGCCTGCTGATCGCCTCCCTCGGCTGGGCGCTCGCGTTCCGCTCCATCCCTGGCATTCTCCTGGCGCTGTGCCTGCTACCGCCCTTGGTCGCGCGAATGCATTCGGAAGAGCGGCTTCTGCAATCGCAATTCGGCGAAGACTATGCGGCCTACAGGCGCCGGACCTGGCGCCTGGTTCCGGGATTATACTGATCTGCCGGGGCGGCACGGGTCCGGCAGCCGTCCGGCTTCCTCCGCCTTCACCCTTGCCTTCGCCGCCCGTCTCGGCCATATCCCGCCGCGCCGGGGCAACCCGGTAATCCACACGCGGGGCGCCTTTCCCGGTTATCCGGGTCCGGTGCCGTCAGGCGAGGCCCCGCGGAGGCTCAACCGGACGATCAGGAAAGGACGCACGCCGATGGCGATGCCCGAGTTCACCTTGCGCCAGCTGCTGGAAGCCGGCGTGCATTTCGGCCACCACACCCGCCGCTGGAACCCGCGCATGGCGCCGTTCCTGTTCGGGGTGCGCAACCAGGTCCACATCATCGACCTCCAGCAGACGGTGCCGATGCTGGACCGCGCGCTGCGCGCGGTGCGCGACGTGACCGCCGGCGGCGGACGGGTGCTCTTCGTCGGCACCAAGCGCGCCGCCGCCGACCCGGTGGCCGAGGCCGCCCGCCGTTGCGGCCAGTACTACATCAATCACCGCTGGCTGGGCGGCACGCTCACCAACTGGAAGACCATCACCGGCAGCCTCCGCCGCCTGCGCCAGATCGACGAAACACTGGGCGGCAACACCGAGGGGTTGACCAAGAAAGAGGTCCTGAACCTGACCCGCGAGCGCGACAAGCTCGAACGCGCGCTGGGCGGCATCAAGGACATGGGCGGGCTGCCCGACATCCTCTTCATCATCGACACCAACAAGGAGAAGCTGGCGGTCGAGGAAGCCACCAAGCTCAAGATTCCGGTGGTGGCGGTGCTGGACAGCAACTCCGACCCGGCCGGCGTCACCTACCCGATCCCGGGCAACGACGACGCGATCCGCGCCATCGGCCTCTATTGCGAGCTGGTCTCGGGCGCGGTGCTGGACGGCATCAGCGCCGAGCTCGCCGCGTCCGGCGCCGATGTCGGCGCCGCCGAGGAACTGCCGCCCGAGCCGATGCCGGAGCCGGCGGCGGCCGAGCCCGCCAGCGCCTGACCCCCGGACCCGGAGAGCGAACATGGCCCAGATCACGGCCGCGATGGTGAAGGACCTGCGCGAGAAGACCGGCGCGGGGATGATGGATTGCAAGCGCGCCCTGGCCGAGACCGACGGCGAGATGGAAGCCGCGGTCGATTGGCTGCGCAAGAAGGGGCTGGCCGCGGCGGCCAAGAAATCCGGCCGCGTCGCCGCCGAGGGGCTGGTGGGCGTCGCCACCGCCCCGCGCGCCGCCGCCGTGGTGGAGGTGAACGCCGAGACCGATTTCGTCGCCCGCAACGAGGCGTTCCAGGGCTTCGTCGAAACGGTGGCGAAAATCGCGCTCGAGGTGGGCGAGGACCTCGCCGCCATCAACGCCGCCCCCTACCCCGGCACCGGGCGCAGCGTGGCCGAGGAGCTCACCCATCTGATCGCCACCATCGGCGAGAACATGTCGCTGCGCCGCGCCCGGGTGCTGCGCATCCCCCAGGGCGCGGTGGCCACCTACATCCACCAGCCGCTGAAGCCCGGCCTCGGGCGGATCGGCGTGGCGGTGGCGGTCGGCGCGGCCTCGGAGCTCGAGGGGCTGGAACTGCTCGGCCGCCAGCTCGGGATGCACATCGCCGCCACCCGTCCCGATGCGATCGACACCGACGCGGTCGATCCGGCGGCGCTGGCGCGCGAGACGGCGATCCTGGCCGACCAGGCCCGCACCTCCGGCAAGCCCGAGGCGATCATCGAGAAGATGGTCGAAGGGCGGGTCCGCAAATACTACGAGGAAGTGGTGCTGCTGGAGCAGGTCTGGGTCCATGACGGGGAGAGCCGGGTGAAGGCGGTGCTGAAGAAGGCCGGTGCCACCGTGGCCGATTTCGCCCGCTTCGCCCTCGGCGAGGGGATCGAGAAGCAGGCCAGCGATTTTGCCGCCGAAGTGGCCGCCACTGCCGGCGTCTGACCGAGGAGTCCCACGATGTCCGAGTTCGTGCTGCCCCCGCCGCCCACGGTTGCGATCCCCACCACCGAGGGCGGGCGCTTTCCGGTCCGCCGGGTGTTCTGTGTCGGGCGCAACTACGCCGCCCACGCCCGCGAGATGGGATCGGACCCCGATCGCGAACCGCCGTTCTTCTTCCTCAAGCCCGCCGACGCGCTGCTGACCGGCGGGGCCGACATGCCCTATCCGCCGGCCAGCCAGGACCTGCACCACGAGATGGAGCTGGTGGTGGCCCTGGCCGAGGGCGGGGCCGACATCGCCGAGGCCGACGCGCTGGCGCATGTCTGGGGCTATGGCGCCGGCCTCGACATGACCCGCCGCGACCTCCAGGGCCAGGCCAAGAAGGAAGGCAAGCCCTGGGACATGGGCAAGGGCTTCGACCACTCCGCGCCGATCGGCGTGCTGGCCCCGGCCGCGCGCGTCGGCCACCCGGCCACCGGGCGCATCGTGCTGCATGTCAACGGCGCGGTGCGCCAGCAATCGGACCTCACGCATCTGATCTGGTCGGTGCCGGAGACGATCGCGTATCTGTCGCGGCTGGTGCGTCTCGCGCCGGGCGATCTGATCTTCACCGGCACCCCCGAAGGGGTCGCCGCGGTGGTGCGGGGCGATCTGCTGGAAGGCGAGGTCGCGGGCGTCGGCACGGTGCGGACCCGCATCGTCTGATGGCGGCGCGGCTGCGCATCGCCAGCTGGAACATCAACTCGCTGCGACTGCGTCTGCCGCTGCTGCGGGTGCTGGCCGACACGCTGGACCCCGACGTGATCTGCCTCCAGGAGACCAAGGTCCAGGATTCCGAGTTCCCGCAGGCGGCACCGGCGGAGCTCGGCTATCCGCACGCCCTCTGGCGGGGGATGAAGGGCTATAACGGGGTCGCCATCTTCTCCCGCCGCCCGATCGCCGCGCATGACATCGCGCCCGACTGGTGCGCGCGCGGCGATTGCCGCCATCTCTGCGTCACCGTCGCCGCCGAGGGCGGGCCGATCGAGCTGCATGATTTCTACGTTCCGGCCGGCGGCGACATCCCCGACCGCGCGGCCAACCCGAAATACGGCCACAAGCTGGATTTCATCGCCGAAACCCGCGCCTGGTTCGCCGCCCGCACCGGGCTCGCGCGCGCGGTGCTGGTGGGCGATCTCAACATCGCGCCGCTGGACTGCGACGTCTGGAGCCATCGCCAGCTGCTGGATGTGGTGAGCCACACCCCGCCGGAAACCGAGGGGCTGCTCGCCTGGCAGAACGCCGGCTTCGTCGATGCGGTGCGCCATTTCGTGCCGGCGCCGGAGAAGCTGTTCACCTGGTGGTCGTATCGCAACCGCGACTGGCGCGCCTCGGACCGCGGCCGGCGGCTGGATCATGCCTGGGTGACGCCGGACCTGGCACCGGCGCTGCGCGGCTGGCAGGTGCTGAAGGACGCGCGGGACTGGGAGCGCGGGTCGGACCATGTGCCGGTGAGCATCGATCTTGCGGTGTAGGAGGGGGGCGGTATAACTCGCCGCCGGCTTGGCTGATATTTCCGGAACGAAACCACGTAGCCGCTCGTGATAGCCGGCGCAAGGCCGTGCCATGACCAGCGGCTGCGTCTGGTCCCCGACCCCCCGATCCCTCCCCATCGCAAGGTCCGCCATGCGCATCGACGGCTCCCCCTGGCGCTCCATCTTCCCCGACCCCGACACAAGGGGCCGCGTCCGGATCATCGACCAGACCCGTCTGCCCTGGGACTTCGTCACCGTGCCCCTCGCCACCCTCGATGACGCCGCGCACGCCATCCGCGCCATGCAGGTGCGCGGCGCGCCGCTGATCGGCGCCACCGCCGCCTACGGTCTCGCGCTGGCGATGCGCGCCGACGCCTCCGACGCCGCCCTCGCCGACGCCGCCGCCACCCTCGCCGCGACAAGGCCCACCGCCGTCAACCTGCGCTGGGCGCTGGACCGCATGACCGCCGCGCTGCGCAAACTGCCCCCCGCCGCCCGCGTCGAGGCCGCCTGGGCCGAAGCCGGGGAGATCGCCGAGGCCGATGTCGCCTGCAACCAGGCCATCGGCCGCCACGGGCTGGCGCTGATCGCCGAGGCCGCGCGCGCCCACCCCGGCCGGACGGTGAACATCCTGACCCATTGCAACGCCGGCTGGCTCGCCACCGTCGATTGGGGCACCGCGCTGGCGCCGATCTACATGGCCCATGACAGCGGCATTCCGCTGCATGTCTGGGTGGACGAGACCCGCCCGCGCAACCAGGGCGCCGCGTTGACCGCGTGGGAACTCGGCGCCCATGGCGTCGCGCATACCGTGATCGCCGACAATGCCGGCGGACATCTGATGCAGCACGGGCAGGTGGACCTGGTGATCGTCGGCGCCGACCGGGTGAGCCGCACCGGGGACGTCGCGAACAAGATCGGCACCTATCTGAAGGCGCTGGCGGCGCATGACAACGCGGTGCCGTTCTGGGTGGCGGTGCCCGGGAGCACCATCGACCCCACGATCGGCGACGGGGTGGCGGAGATCCCGATCGAGGAGCGCGACGGCGCGGAGGTCGCATTCCTCGCGGGCCCGGACGCGGAGGGCGCGATCCGGCGCATCCGGGTGATCCCGCCGGGCAGCGCCGCCGCCAACCCGGCCTTCGACGTGACCCCGGCGCGGCTGGTCAGCGGCCTCGTCACCGAACGCGGCTGTTGCCCGGCCACCGCCGCCGGCATCGCCGACTTGTTCCCGTCGTCCGTGTAGCGCGGTTGCGCCGCCCCGCCGCCATGCCCTATCCGGGGGACGACCGGACCGGAACCCAGCCCATGCGCTTTCGCCCCCGCCTTGCCCACCTGCTCGCGCCGTTGGCTGTGCCGATGGCGCTGGCCGGCTGCGGGCCGGGGCGCAACCAGTTTCCGCCCGCCTGCCCCATTGTCCGCCCGCTGCCCGAGGCCGCGCGGCTGCGCCGGTTCCTCCCCGGCAGCCGGGACACCTCCGGCCTGGTGCTGCAAGGGCGGATTCTGGCGGCCAACGGCAAATGCCGCCGGGTCGAGGACGGGGCGGCGGTGGTGGCGCGGCTGCGCATCACGATGCGAGTGACGCGCGGCCCGGCGGCGCCGGCCGGCGGCATTCCGCTGCCCTATTTCCTGGCCATCAGCCGCGGCGGGCGCGTCCTGACCCGCGCCACCTACTCCGCCCCGGTCAGCTTTCCGGCCGGGCAGGACACGGTGACGATCACCACCCCGCCGTTCGATCTGCGGGTGCCGGTCAGCTCCCATGGCGAGGCGGCGCGCTACACCATCTGGGTGGGCTTCCAGCTGACCCAGGGCGAGTTCGCCGCCGAGGGCGGGCGGTAGGCCGGCGCCTTCCGCGCCGGTCGTTCCACGGTCATACCAACCGGCTTTATGGCTGCCCTTCCGGCCACAAAGCCGGTTGGTCTGCGCGCCGGGTTGGCGGGCGGCGGCGCGCGAAGCATGACCTTATCCCAGCCGGCGTTGACCCATGCCTCATGGGTCAACATCACGGCCGGCCGATATCAGACGAGACGACCTGGCGCGCCGCGCGCGATCCGCCGGCGCATATGCGCCACGATCCAGACATGGATCAGCACCCCCGCGGCCAGCCCGATCAGCATGTCGCCGCCGCCGGCCCCGGCGCGCAGCAGCGCCCACCCGGCGGCAATGCCCGCCGGCAACAGCAGCAGCACCGCGCTGACCAGCCCCGGGTTGTAGCGGCGCAGCTTGATAAGGGCGCCCAGATGCACCAGCGCGTTGACCAGCACCAACCCGACGCCGATCAGCCCCAACCCTGGGCGCACCCGCACCGCCAGCGCCAGCGAGGCCCCCAGCACGCCCCAGACTCCGGGGATGTTGATGACGAAGACCGCGAGCGGGGTCAGCGCCTCGGTCCCGCCGGCGACGGTCTCGTTGACGAAGCGGCGGAACCGGTCGGTATCATGCTCCTCGAACTGGTGCAGCATGTAGGCGGGCAGCAGCAGGAAGCAGGGCAGGAACCAGGGTGGGGCGCGGTGGGCCAGGACCGGGGCCAGGGCGGCCAGCAGCAGTCCGGCCAGCGCACCGCCCGGCACCCAGCCGCCGATGAGGCGCCCGGCCAGGGTTTGACCCGGCTCGGGGCCGGCCGTCGGGGCGGCGGATGGCGGCATGGCAGGTTTCTCGGTGGTGGGGCGCGGCCAGGATGGACGGCGCCCATGAACGCACCGTGAAGCCAGGCTACCGCGGCGCCATCCGCAGCGCCCCGTCCAGCCGGATGACCTCCCCGTTCAGATACCGATTGGCGCAGATATGCAGCACCAGCGCCGCATATTCCTCCGGCCGGCCGAGCCGGGACGGGAACGGCACCGACGCCGCCAGCCCCTGGCGCAGCGTCTCTGGCACGCCGTCGAACATCGGCGTCTCGATCAGCCCCGGCGCGATGGTCATCACCCGCACCCCCGACCGCGCCAGTTCGCGCGCCGCCGGCAGGGTCAGCCCCACCACCCCGGCCTTTGACGCGGCATAGGCGGCCTGGCCCACCTGTCCCTCGTAGGCGGCGACCGAGGCGGTGTTCACCACCACCCCGCGTTCCCCGTCCGTGCCGGGCTCGAGCGTGCTCATCCGCGCCGCCGCCAGCCGCAGCATGTTGAAGGTGCCGATCAGGTTCACCGCGATGACGCGCGAGAAGTCCTCCAGCGCCAGCGGCCCGTCGCGGCCGAGGATGCGTCCGGCGGTGCCGATGCCGGCGCAGTTGACCAGCACCCGGGGCGGGCCCAGCGCGGCCTCGGCGGCGGCAAGCGCGGCCTCGGCGCCAGCGGGATCGGTCACGTCCACGGTGGCGGCAAAGCCGCCGATGCGGGCGGCGATGGCGGCGGCGGCCTCGGCGTTGCGGTCCAGCACCGCGACGCGCGCGCCGGCTTCGGCCAGAGCGGCGGCGGTGGCCGCGCCGAGGCCGGAGCCGCCGCCGGTGACCAGGGCGGATTGTCCGTGAAGCTCCATCGAGCCTGCTCCTGCGTTGGAAATGGCTGGGTATCGGCGCCGTGCCGACAGGGCAAGCGCTTACCCGGTGGCGGCGAGTTTCAGCCCGAAATGCCGCCCCAGCGCGCGTGCCCCCGCTTCGGTCAGGCCGACCGCGCGCGACTCCGGCGCGCGGCTCACCCAGCCCGCCTGTTCCATGCGCCGCAACACCCAGAGGCCCAGCGGGCCGCCCAGGTGCCAGCGCCGCGCCCCCCAGTCCGGGCAGCGGCAGGCGGTGCCGTGCCGGCCCGGGGTCAGGCTGTCCGGGTCCAGCCCGAAGACCGCCTGGAAGCGCGCGCGCCCGGCGCGGGTGACCAGCAGCGTCCGGCCCGTCTCGGGGCGGAGGCTCCGCTCGGCGATCAGCGCTTCGACCAGCATCACCGCGAGGTCGCCGGCCAGATGCTCGTGGCAGCTGCGGGCGAAGCCCATGCTGCGGTTGGCGCGCCGCCGCCTGGGGGGTACCGGGGCCGCGGGGGCGTCGGCCCGGTGGGCCAGCCCTTCGAGCACGGCGGCGAGGCCGGCCTCGGCCAGGCTGAAATAGCGCTGCCGTCCCTCCCGCTCCATCGCCAGCAGCCCGGCTTCGGTCAGAAGCGCCAGCTGCGC